>CAZVBH010000070.1:0-12198 GCA_964625275.1 uncultured Lachnoclostridium sp. | reverse complement strand
TTAAAAACTCTCGCAAAGTGCGTAAACTCAAGGATTTCTACGAATTCACCCTTTGAAGACATGTCACGACTTCCACATGTGCAGTTTGTGGAAACATGTCATAGGGCTGTATATATTCTGCTTTATACTCTTTTTTTGCTGTAAGTTTAGAGAGGTCCCTTGCCAGGGTTACGGGATTACAGGATATATATATTATCTTTTCCGGCTTCATTTTGAGGACTGCTTTTAAGAAAAGCTCGGAGGCTCCACTTCGTGGTGGATCCATGATAATGCAGTTATAATGAATTTCAGCTCCGATTGCTGCCATCAGATAATCTCCGGCATCATCCTGAATAAATTTAACATTCTTTAAGCCTGATTTCTTAGCATTATCATTGGCATCCTTTACGGCTGCTTCATTAAGCTCTACTCCGAGTACTTCTTTTGCACCACTCAGCTTTGCAGCTGAAAGTGCAATCGTGCCAATTCCACAATAGGCATCAAGGACAGAATCATTTGCACCTATCTTCATTCTTGTAATGGCATCTGTATAGATTTTTTCTGCCTGAGGTGTGTTAATCTGGTAAAAGGATCTGCCGGAAATTCTAAACTCAAGCCCACACATTTTATCTGTCACATAATCTTTTCCAAAGAGAAGTTCATCCTTTGGTCCTAGTACAAAGGAGGTCTTTTTATTGTTGAAATTTAAAATAATGCCTTTTACAAAGCTGTGTTTTTCGGAAATGGCTTTTGCCAGCTTGTTCTTTTCCGGAAAAATCTTACTTCCCAAGACCAAAACCACCAGCGTGTCACCGTTAGCTGCCGTTCTAAAAAGCACATGGCGCAAAATTCCACGACCATTGTCTTCATTGTATGGCTTGATATGAAAATCATTCATAAATTTTCTTATGGTTGTCATGACAGCTGCGGCATGCTCGTCTTCGATTTTGCAGGAATTTACTGCAATCACGTTGTGGGTGGTTTCTTCATAAAGACCTGAAATCACTCTGCCTTTTTTGTCTGTAGAAAGAGTTACTATTATTTTATTTCTGTAATTATATTCCTTTTCTGAGCCAATGCAGTTACCTACATTTCCAAATTTAGACAAAAGCTTTTTACATATATCTGTTTTCAGCTGAAGCTGGTTTTTGTAATTAGTATGCATAAGGGCACATCCGCCACAGCTTCCATAAATTGGGCAGACCGGCGCTACTCTCTCTGAAGAAGGCTCCAAAACCTCTTCAACTACAGCCCTGCCTTTATCCTTTCCATAGAGAAGTGTAACACTTGCCTTTTCTCCTGGTAATAGTCCCGGAGCTTCAAGCTTTGAATTGTTGAAGGTGAAGACACCATTGAAGCTTTCATTTATCTCTTTACATCTTATTGTATATTTTTTTGCCATCTAATCTCACTCCTATAAATCACTAAAACCACTGCCATAAGACAGTGGTTTTATTACAACTTAGTTTTAGCATATGTCTTATTTAATAGACTATACCATGTTTAACAAAAAATACCAATAAGCTTTCTAAATTTTTATTTTATAATACATCAAAGCGAATATTCTTGGTTCGCTTCGCTACTTTCTCATAAGCTTAGTCAAGCAGCATATCTCCCGGCTTTACCCAGCCAATTTTTCTAAGTATTTCATTAATCGCAAAAGCAATTATGGCAGGAAGTACAATTGAAATGAGAATTAGTCCAGCCCAATCCATTCCGGTAATGACATGATTCGTTGCTACCCAGCCTGTATATACACCTATCTGACCACAAAAGCCACAGGTTCCCATGCCGGAATTAATTGCGGCTCCGTTCATCTCAAGCTTAAATAAGCAGGTTGCAATAGGTCCTGTAATTGCTGAGGTGAGTATCGGTGCTATCCATATTCTTGGATTTTTAATTATATTTGGCATCTGAAGCATAGACGTTCCAATACCCTGAGAAACAAGTCCTCCCCATTTATTGTCTCTAAAGGATATTACTGCAAATCCAACCATCTGAGCACAACAGCCTGCTACAGCAGCTCCGCCTGCAAGTCCGGTAAGCACTAAGGATGCACAGATTGCAGCAGATGAAATCGGAAGAGTAAGTGCAATACCAACTACTACCGATACCAAAATTCCCATAATGAATGGTCTTAGGTCAGTTGCCCATTTGATGAAATCGCCAACCTTCAGGGCTGCCGCACCTATCGTAGGAGCCCACCAGGCTGCAAGTGAAACACCTACACCAATAGTAACTATAGGTGTAACCAGTATGTCAATTTTTGTTTCCTTAGAAACAGCCTTGCCTACCTCAGCAGCAATAATTGCCACAATAAGAACAGCCAGTGGTCCACCTGCTCCACCCAAGCTGTTAGTAGCATAGCCTACAGTTGCCAGAGAAAATAAAACCAAAGGCGGACAGTGTAGTGCATAACCAATTGCCACAGCCATTGCTACACCACTCATTGCCATTGCCAGGCTGCCTGCCGTAAGACCTGTTGCTCCGACCTCGGCAGTCAGAAAAGGAATATTAAACTGACTTCCAACAGTATTAAGTATTGTTCCGATAAGAAGTGAACAGAAAAGACCCTGAGCCATTGCTCCAAGGGCATCTATGCCATATCTCTTCAAAGAAATTTCAATGTCCTTCTTTTTCAAAAAGGCCTTAAATTTTCCAGGCTTTTTTTCAGCCTGATTTTCATTTGTTTCATTAGCGCCATTTACAGGCACCTTAGCTTCTTCCATGTAGTAGTCCCCTTTCTGACTTGGCAGCTGTCTTGTCACCTATCAAGTCACTTTCCGTATTCTACTATCAATAGAAGAATTTTTCAAGTATTTTTTTCTATCAATGCGGATATTCCAGGTTCTCTTTGAAACCTGCTCTTGACACTCCCCATAGCTAAAGCAAGGGGATTCTTGTTTCAACCACTACTGCATTGGCTTATACCCAAAGGTACTGCAATGACTTACACAGTGTCACAAGCTAGATTATACTGTTCCTGTATGCCCTACGGTGCAGTTTTATATGTACTATGCTGACTGCATTTGCAATCCTTTCTTTAAGATAATAAAAAACCTCTTTACCGAAGCTCCGGTAAAGAGGAAACACAAAAATATTTTAGTTATTAATAAAAAAGTTATAATATCACCACTTCAGCTGCTCATAATCTCAAGCATTACTCCTTCAGCTGCTCATAATCAGAACGTGCAAATCGGTGATAGGTAAGAGCTATTCCGTCATCATCTACGCAATAAACATAAGGATCTGTATCTTCTGAATCGAAGAAGAATACATGACCCATCTCTTCATCCTCTATTTCTTCATGATAGGAATCGCCAAATTTATCAGCATAGTTCTTAAAAAGCTCTCGTATTTCTTCCAGGCTTTGCTTTTTAAGGCAGGTAAGAAAATCATTTAAGAAAGCCGGCATTTCTACATATTTATCAATATAATCGCAAGCCTCGGCTGAAAACCTGAAACAAAAACGGTCATTTTTATTTACAGTCATCTGAGGCTTACCGAGAAATGGAGCATTTTCCTTTAAATTTTCTGAAACAAGCTTTGCAAGCTCTTTATTTTCAATTGACTCAGGTACGGAAAAATAACCGCAAAGAGCCACCTTCGGATAGTAGAGCTGAATACCGGTATCTTCCATGCCGATTTTCAGCTGCCATTCCTTGATTGAATCAATAATGTGTTTATAAAGTGTCATAAATCATCCTTGCTTATAAGTTGTAATAAAGCATTACTTCTAAAAAGTCATAAATCATCCTTGCTTATAAGGTATAATAAAGCATTGCTTCTAAAAAGTCATAAATCATCCTTGCTTATAAATATCAACGAGAATATCAATAACCGCATCATAACCAAGTGTTGAGCTGTTAAGAATCATGTCATAATTTTCTCTTGCACCCCATTTATGGCTGGTCCAATACTGATAATTAAGACTTCTCTTTTTATCAACATCCTTTAACATTTTAGCGGCTTCATCATCCGTCACCTTATAGAGACGTGTAATTCTCTTTACTTTTTCTGGTTTATTGCCTTCTATGAATACATGAAGGCAGTCATTTCTTTCTTTAAGTGAATAATCAGCTGAACGTCCAATAATTACACAAGGTCCCTTCGCAGCAAGGTCATGGACAACCTTATCCTGAGCTGCCAAAATATGGTCCTCAATTGAATAGCCACTCTGCTCTCTTCCAATAAAGGAATAAGCAAAAATAGATTTGCTTGGTGCATATTCTCCGACTCTTTCAACGCACTCCTTTGCAAGACCGGTCTCCTCAACAACCTTTTCAATTATGGCTGCATCATAATAATCAATTCCCAGCTTTTTAGCTACTGCTTCACCTATGAATCTGCCACCGCTGCCAAATTCACGACTTACTGTAATTACGTTGTACTTTCCCATCTTAATCACTCCTTTGTTATTTATTAAAAACAGCTAGAGGCTGTTCATCTCAAGTATACCCCTTAGTAAATTTTTATTCAAGAGAAGTTTTTATTTGCAGACAGTCTGAGATTTCAGGCTAAGACTCATGGGTAATTCGACTGTCCCAAATCACCTGACCGGAGCGGTCCTTTATAATTATATCATTATAAATGCCAAAATCCTCAAGCTCATTCCTTGCCTCCTCATAAGTTTCAGTACAAAACAGAGGCTCTTCATCTGAATCTAAAAATACTTTAAAATAATTTCCCATGCTTTTGCCTCCATTAACAATCACTTATTAATCAAGGCGGCCGGTGTTACTATACCGCCAAGCTGCGAAGCTGATACTGCTTCTATAGCATACTTCTAAGCTAAATATTCTCTCCCATAGTCAAAGCTAATATTCCAAGTCCGCTTCGCTACCTGCTCATAACCTTAAAGCCACTTCAGATAAGGTTAAAATCCTTCTCATAAATAGCTTAACTGTTGCTAATTACCTATGGGAATATCTATGTTCTGTAAGTGTAGCACAAGAAATTATTCAATTCAACAAAGTAAATTTTGCATTTTGAACACATGCAATAAATTCTGACATCTATATGTCAAATTTTTATAATTATAAGCTTATCTGAAAAATCTCCCTGATTTTTTCTGTCAAGGCACAGGCTGCCTTTTCGTGGCTTATGCAGGTAGGGTGATAATCGCTTACAAGTCCATCCTCAGGCTTTTGAAGCTCAAGCTCTAAGGTATAGATATCTTTAAAGCCTGTCTCCTTTGTAAAATCAGCAGCAGCTTTTTTAACTGCGTCAAATGAAAGTGCAGACATAAGCCCGAGTGTCAGTAAAAGCCTTGCATTAGGATTATTTTTGTGGATAACCTTTAGAAATTCCGTATACATGTGTGAAAAACTTTCAAGTCTTTCGGGTATGTCCTTGCAATAGCTGGCATCATTCGTTCCAAGATTAACCACTACCAAATCAGGCACGTAGGCTGCAAAATCCCAGGCATTATCCTGTAGCTTTTCTCCCTTGTCAGTAACTGCATAGCAAAAGCCGGTCTTTTCATAAAGTGGTGGAACAAGCTCATTTACTAATGGCAAATCCTCCTCTGTATAGCCGGAGATTATGCCGAATCCGGAATAGCTCACAAGGCTAAGTGCAGCTCCAAGCTTAGCTGCTGTACGAAAAGCATAAGCCTTTGTACAGTCCTCTGTGTCTGTTCTAAATGGCACAAGACAGTCCTCCATATCAACACCATAGCCACAGGTGATGGAATCGCCAACGAATTCTATTTTGAAATCAGGCTGCTTTTCTTCAAAAATGTCACTGCCCTCATTTATTGAAATTTCGCCAATTCCTATCATTGACATAGCACATTCAGAAATCTTAATTACCTGAATAACATGCCTTTTTCCGGATTCAAGACCACTTACCCTCTGAGTAAGCTTAGGCTTATCCATTAAGAAATCCAAAACTCTCACACCATCAGCATAAACTGCCGTACGGGCAATTCCTTCAGTAACATCACCTCTTGTAGAGCTGTCTCCAATAAAGGTAATTTCAATATCAGTTGAATCCGTTGCGAATAAAATTCCACTTCCCGAAAGACCACACCAAAGGATTTCCTCACTTAGTAAGGTGCGACCGATTCGTGTGATTTTTTTATCTGTACATTTAAATTTTCTCATGGTAATCTCCCTTAACAAAAAGTCTACAGATTCTTATATTTGCAGAACATGATGATTTAGTAGACAAATACAATGCTATCATTAACAAAAAAGTCTACAGATTCTTATATCTGCATAACTGCCTTAAAGCAGCCCGCATATAACAATCCGTAGACTCTGATCATCAATATTCAGCCTGCAATCAGCCTTAGCGGCGCGAAATCAATAATTAACCGATTATACTCTTGCAACTCCGGTTCTAATTGCTGCTTCTGCAACTGCCTTTGCAACTGCCTTGCCAACTCCCTCTGCGAAAGCAGGAGGAATAATATTGTCTTCATTAAGCTCATCGTCACTAATGAAATCTGCAAGTGCCTTTGCTGCAGCAAGCTTCATTTCATCATTTATGTCTTTTGCACGCACATCGAAAGCTCCTCTGAAAATTCCAGGGAAAGCGAGTACGTTATTTACCTGATTAGGGAAATCTGAACGGCCGGTTGCTACAACCTTAGCTCCGCCTGCCTTTGCTTCATCAGGGAAAATTTCAGGAGTAGGATTTGCACATGCAAATACGATGGCATCCTTAGCCATTGTCTTAACCATTTCTGTTGTAAGTGCACCCGGTGCTGAAACACCGATAAATACGTCTGCTCCTACGATAATGTCTGAAAGCTGTCCTTCCTTCTTTGAAAGGTTAGTAAGCTTTGCCATATCTTCCTTTACAGGATTCATACCCTTTTCACGACCTTCATAGATTGCTCCTGTTCTGTCGCAAAGAGTAATATCCTTAAAGCCTGCAGTAAGAAGAAGTCTTGTGATTGAGATAGCTGCAGCACCTGCTCCATTAACAACAATCTTAACATCCTCTTTTTTCTTTCCAACAACCTTTAATGCATTTGTAAGTCCTGCAAGAGTAATTATTGCAGTACCATGCTGGTCATCATGGAAAATAGGAATATCACATTTTTCCTTGAGCTTTCTTTCGATTTCAAAGCATCTTGGAGCTGAAATGTCTTCAAGATTTACTCCGGCAAAGGAGCCTGAAATCATATAGATTGTGTTGACAATTTCGTCAACATCCTTACTCTTTATACATAAAGGAAATGCATCAACATCTCCAAATGCCTTAAATAAAACACACTTTCCTTCCATAACCGGCATACCTGCTTCAGGTCCGATATCTCCGAGACCTAAAACTGCTGTACCATCAGTTACAACAAGGCACATATTGTGACGTCTTGTGAGCTCATAGCTCTTCTCAACGTCCTTCTGAATTTCAAGACATGGCTGTGCAACACCGGGTGTGTAAGCCAATGCCAAATCTTCCTTTGACTGAACAGGAACTCTGTTCACTACTTCAATTTTTCCCTTCCACTCCTCGTGAAGTCTGAGGGATTCTTTAGCATAATCCATTTCGATATACCCCTTATCTTTTTATTACAGCCTTTAATTAACAGATTAAAGGCTGCAGCTAAGCTTTTAACCTTAAAGGTTTAAAAATCAGAAAATTTCAAAGCATCATAAATCAACAGCTTTTCTTATAAGGTTAAACAGCCTTTCCATCATACAGGTTTTTTCACGTATAGTCAATAGGAAAGGGGTGACCATGGCCCAAAAGCCACATCATCCTTTAATTCATTGCCCGTCGTGACTCCTGTATCAAGAGTTATGGTCTTGGCAGAGGTGTCTGACATGTTCTTGGCTGAATAGTTAAAATAAATCGCCATTCCGATGCCTATACATACGACAAGCCAGACAAAAATAATAAAACGACGTCTGACCTTGTAAACATGCTCTGAACCACTTGAGCTTTTGCCTAGCTTTTTCGAATCATATCTTGCACGCTTTTTCATAAACTCAATTAGGTTGCAAAACCCTCTTGCCAATAGCTGGTATGAGGAGCAACTGACCTCCTAAGCTTTACAAAAAATTCTGCTTATGCCTTTATTATGGCATAAGCAGAGAGTTTTTATTACTATCTCTGTGTTTTGAGAAGACAACACTGCTTATATTTTCTTCCACTTCCGCAAGGACATGGATCATTTCTTCCAACCTTCTTAGGCTTTACAACTGTGCCTGACTTTCTCTGCTCCTTGTAGAGCTCTTTTCTTCTTTCTGCTGTGAGAAGTGGCTCCCACTGTGGAAGATTATAAAGCCATTCAGCCTGGCAGTCCACCATGTTCTTGTAGAGAGTTTCCTTGTCATAGCCAAGGTTTACAACTGTATCCTCTGTCATTTCTTCAATAGGATTTGGCTCCTTTAAGCTGTCATTGATACCATCAAGGAAGCCTACAAAGGTCTGAAGCTTCATGCCATATTTTTCAGCAAGCTCCTTAACTGTTCCGGTAACTACTGTATCAGGATCAGCTAAAAGCTGCTCATAAACAGCCTTCTCCTTATTGAAATAATCTCCCCAGAAAAGCTGTCCCTGCTTTCCCTGGTTCATCTCTGCAGAGTACGCTACGTCTCTCCAATCTGAAAGTAAACTCATTTTTATTCCTCCATAAATTTTTGACTTATTTATTAATATTCCCAGGCTTTTCAGCCTCTCTCCGAACCATCCCTAAACATCCGGAGAATAAGGGAAAATAAAATCTTTTATTCTGAAATTTTAATCCAAATGGCAGGACGCACGCCTATATTTTCATAGGTGGAATCATTGCCATAATACTTGACGGCTCCGGTTGAATCAATAGTTGCCGCATAGCCCGGCTCTGAATCTGTTAGGTCTGAGCTTCCCGGACTTCTAAGCCAGTAGGTTGTATAAATATTAGAGCTGGCTGTAAGACCTTTCTTTTCAGCATAAGGTGTTGCACGACACTGGGTAAGCAAAATATCAGAATAATCCTCTGTATCTTCAAGACTCAATAAGAAAACAAAATCGTCCGTATCGTGTCCACCACTGGTATTATACATTGAATTGTCTTCATTTTCAATTTCAAAACACATTATAGCTGTTTTTTCTTCTGATGAAAATGCCTGATTGTAAAATTTATCGTTAAGCCAGGCACGTAATTCACTGTTTTCCCATTGAATCACACCGGCTGAACTAAAGGCCTGAGTATCAAGCACATACTCGGAAACCAATAATGCATAGTCATCATCTTTGTCGAGCACCTGCCAGGACAGAGCTTCAATTTCACCATTTGCGCCCTGTGGGTAGGTTCCAAAAAGAACTCTGGTGCCTATGTCATACTCATTTTGTTGCTCGGCATCACCTGAGGTAGCTATTGTTACGGCCTCTGTGGTGTCTCGTTCATCCCACCAGTCATACTGAGGGTCGGCTTCAGTCTCCAAAGAATCCGCTGCCGTTGCAACCGGCTCCTCGTAAGATTTATTGTTACTATTTGAAACAGACCGGTTTCTAAGCCAAAAGGCACCGACAATTACAGCCAGGATTATGAATACAAGTGCAATTTCTATTATGAAGCTATTAACAGCATTCTCGCCCGCCTTTTTTCTTTTGTAGCCGGTAAAATCTACAATCTTATCGTCCTTATCATCATCCATGTTACTTGACATTATTCCCCTCACTACCCATCTCGTTTTCAGCTTCTTCAATCTTATCATATCTGTGTGCCGAATCATAAATCCAGATAAAGAAATAAATCATTATTGGAACGGCAACCAGACAGAAAAGAGAGGCAATCATTAGCTGCATATTGCCAAAGGCAACACAAACGCAGGCTGCTATTATAAAAACTACAATCAGAGCAATGGCTATAATTGCCATGACCTGTTTGAATTTGCTCGTTTTTGCTTCCTGATTTTTACTCATTTTCCTTAGCTTCACTCCTTATTTTTTCCATACGCTCTTTAATGGTTTTTTCATAACCCTGTTCGTTGAGCTCGTAAAGCTTCAACCCCTCAAGTCCCTCCGGCATATATTCCTGCCTGCAATAATGATTATTATAATCATGTGGGTACTTATAATCAAGTCCATGACCAAGCTTTGCTGCACCTTTATAGTGCGCATCCATCAGATATGGTGGAATTGCCCCGGGTCTTTTGGTTCTTACTGCTTCCATTGCAGCCGCAATTGCATTATTAGAGGCATTGCTCTTAGGTGCACCTGCCACATAAGCTACAGCCTGGGAAAGAATTATCTGGGCCTCAGGCATGCCTATTCTCTCAACTGCCTGAGCGGCCGAGGTTGCAACCACTAAAGCCATCGGGTCTGCATTTCCAACATCCTCCGAGGCACAAATCATGATTCTTCTGCTTATAAAACGCACATCCTCGCCTGAATAGAGCATTCTTGCGAGATAATAGATTGCTGCATCTATGTCAGAGCCTCGCATACTTTTAATAAAGGCAGAAATAGTATCATAGTGATTATCTCCGTCTTTGTCGTAGCGTGCCGCACGCTTCTGAATACACTCCATGGCAACGTCCATTGTTATGTGAACAGCTCCGTCCTCAGCAGGCTTTGTGGTAAGGATTCCGAGTTCGATTGCATTAAGTGCATTTCTGGCATCTCCATTGGAAACATCTGCCAAAAACTCAAGAGCATCGTCATCTATTACCGGCTTATAAACTGCCATTCCTTTGTCCTTGTCTGTAATTGCACGCATTATGAGTGTCTTTATATTTTCCTTTGAAAGAGGCCTTAGCTCAAAAATAATTGAGCGGCTCACCAAAGCGTTATTTACTTCAAAATACGGATTTTCCGTAGTTGCACCGATTAAAATTATCGTTCCATCCTCTACGAACGGAAGAAGATAATCCTGCTGAGCTTTGTTAAAGCGGTGTATCTCATCTATAAAAAGGATTGTTCTCCTGTCATACATTCCAAGTGCAGACTTTGCATTTTCGACAACCTCTTCCATGTCCTTTTTGCCGGATACCGTTGCATTTAACTGGGTAAACTCGGCACTCGTGGTCTCGGCAATTACCTTGGCAAGAGTCGTCTTTCCGGTTCCCGGCGGTCCATAAAAAATGATTGAGCTGAGCTTGTCAGCTTTTATTGCACGAGTAAGCAGCTTATCACTGCCTAAGATGTGCTCCTGTCCTACGACATCCTCAATTTTCTTTGGACGCATTCTTGAGGCAAGCGGAGACTCCTTTTCTTTCTTAGTTTCACGCATATAATCAAATAAATCCATTTTGTACTCCTCATCAAAAAGACTTCTTGGGAAGTCAAAGATTAAGGCTTAATGTCAGCAGCTTATTGAAATATGTCAGCTTTTAAGTTATACTGAAGCATATTATAACATTAGGTTTATTTATATACAATATGGAGGTTTATATGTTACCTAAAGATCCAATACTGCTGGTAAGCTATGTCAACACTCAGCTTAGGGATAATTATCCGACCCTTGAAGAATTTGCAAGAGCTGAGGACGTTGAGGCTTCAGATATCATCAATACCTTAAAAAAGGTAAACTATGTCTATAAAAAAGAATTGAACCAATTTAAATGATAATATTTTATTTAAATTCTTTTGTCAAGCAAAGTATGAAGAAACACTGGTTAAAGTGCGAAAGAACACTAGGCAAAATATAAAGCTTTAAACTACTTTAAGGAGACTCATGGGCAATTTAAAATTTATTAGAAGACCTGCACAGGCAGAGCTTGTAGAGAAAAAATCGCGTTTTATAGCCAATATTTTTCCTGTGGAAACAGAGGAAGAGGCTCTTTCATATATAGAATCCATTAAGAAGAAGAATTATGATGCAAGGCACAATTGCTATGCCTATATAGTAGGACCTGCGGATGAATTTGTTCACTGCTCGGATGATGGTGAGCCTGCTCATACTGCCGGCAGACCTATGCTTGACATTCTAAAAAAATCTGACATACACAATGTCTGTGTTGTTGTTACGAGATATTTCGGTGGCATTCTTTTGGGTACAGGCGGACTTGTCAGAGCCTATGGAGACGCCGTTAAGCTGGCTATTGAGGAATGTGAAATTTATGAGCTGGCAAGGTATGTGCCGATAAATGTACGGACTGATTACTCAAGCCATGGCAAAATTTCCAATTGGGCAGCAAATCAGGGTTTTGTTATCACAAAGCTGGTCTATACTGAAAATGTAGAGTTTGATTTATGTGTCACACCGGAGCGTGTGGAGGAAGCCTTAAAAATGATAACCAATATTACAAACGGAAGCGCTGTTACTTCAGTAGGTGA
>CAZVBH010000069.1:0-12311 GCA_964625275.1 uncultured Lachnoclostridium sp. | reverse complement strand
ATAGCGCAATGGTAAAATTAAAAGATGAATATCGTCAGGTGCTTTGGCTTATTTATTTTGAAGAATTCAGCAATAAAGAGGTGGCAACTGTAATGAAAAAGTCATCACACAATATTGAGACACTGGTTTGGCGTGCTCGTAAGGCATTAAAGGTTGAATTAGAAAAGGAAGGTTTTGAATATGAAGAGTTGTGATGAAATGGCAAAAAATATAATTCGTCGTGTTGAAGATTATGAAGTAAAAAAGCAACATAAACAAAAAATGATTTTCAGAACAGCACTATCTTTAACAAGCTTATGTATTGTTGCATTGATTGGATTTGGCGTATGGAATTTTAGAAATAAAGGTATAAACAATGATTATATTAATGAAAACAATAATTATGTCAGTGAAGAAAATAATTATGTAAGTGAAAAAAGTGATTATGTCAGTGAAGAAAATAATTATGTCAGTGAAGAAAATGATTATGACAATGAAGAAAGCTTTAATGGATATGAAGTTATTAAAATGAATAGTGACAGAATTGTATATAATTCATTTGATGAATTACTGGAAGATGCTGAGCTTGTAATAATAGGTGAGGTTGCTGAAAACCCAGAGCAAAATCTGGAGTATTCATATAGTAGAGATTTTAAAAAAGATATTTTAACCGATGCCACAACATATGCAAAAGTCAAGGTCTTAAAGGTTCTAGAAGGTGAAATTGATAAAGATGAAGTTGTTGTAAAACAACGTTGTGGAATATTGAAAGATGAAAAACAACTAGTTACTTTTAGTGAAATGACACCACTTGTATCAGGCGATAAATGGATATTCTTTTTATATGCCGATGGAGATGAAAGCGACGTAAACAATATAGACGAAGATTATCTTGAAGCAACCTACTGGTGTGTAGGAGATTATAATGGAAGGTATCCAGTACCGGATGAAAGTATTCTTGCTGAAAAAGATACCGCTACCATTTATAATGAAATCAAAAATCTTAATTTTGGCATTTGGGAAGGCGATATTATTCCACAGTATAATATTTATAACGAAATATTAAGCAAATATGATTTGACTTTATCTGAAAATTCATAAGACTAGGAGGTGACAAGTACTATAAATAGCTGTAATTTTCCCTTTGATTTTTTTGAAAATTTGTGTTAATGTATATTTAATCGCGTAGCCAAAAGGTGCAAGTCCAGATTAAGGATTTGCACCTTTTTTTGCGATTAGGTTATGGTAGCTTTCCTACAAAAGACTCCTGTTTAAGAAGGAGGATTATAAAAAAATGAATCAATCAAATCAATCATTTCTTGCTACAGAGAGTATTGGAACTCTAATGAAAAAATATGCAGTACCCTGCATTATATCGCTGCTTGTCGCTGCACTCTACAATATCGTAGACCAGATTTTTATTGCAAATGCCAGCTATCTCGGATCCTATGGAAACGCAGCTAATAATGTAGTATTTCCAGTCACCGTTATTGCTCTGGCAATAGCCGTCATGATAGGTGACGGCTGCTGTGCTTTTGTAAGCCTTAGTCTTGGCCAGGAAAAACCTGATGATGCAAACCGAAGTGTTGGAAATGCCATCGTACTTGCGGCAATCTGTGGAATTATTTTATGTGCAATCTATCTGCTGTTTCAAGAAACGTTTATCAAGATGTTCGGAGGCATGGTAAACGAAAAGACCTTCGAACATTCAAAAGAATATTTCTTTTATATTTCACTTGGTATCCCATTTTACATGTTCGGGCAGGCAATGAATCCGGTCATTAGGGCTGATGGAAGTCCAAAATTCGCAATGATTTCAACACTTGCCGGTGCAGTAATTAATATCATTCTCGATCCTATTTTTATTTTTGCCTGTAAATGGGGCATGATGGGTGCCGCTGTTGCTACTGTGGCAGGTCAGATTGTTACTGCAATTTTGGCAATATGGTATCTTGCACATACTAAAATCGTACATCTTTCACCTAAGGAATTCAAACTAAAAGGTTCAATTGTCGGTCATTCACTGACTCTTGGAATCTGTAGCTTTCTGGCACAGATTTCGCTGGTCGCTGCTATGGCTGCAATTAATAACATGATTCGTATATATGGCGCTCAGGATAAAATTTTCAGTCAGGAAGAATATTCTCAAATTCCAATGGCAGTTGTAGGAATAGTTATGAAATTTTTTCAGGTTGTAATTTCAATTGTCGTTGGAATGGCTGCCGGCTGTATACCTATTGTCGGCTTTAATATGGGTGCAGGTCTTAAGACTCGTGTTAAAAATTTATTTAGCAGGCTATTGCTTTGTGAAGCAACAGTCGGCTTAATTGCCTTGCTGATTGTAGAACTGCTGCCACGCCAGCTCATTGCCATTTTTGGTGCTTCTAATGAAAGCGTTTATTATACTGATTTTGCCATCAAGTCATTTCGTATTTATCTGTGTATGATTATTTTCGCATGTGTCAACAAAGCTACTTTTATATTTTTACAGGCTATGGGGAAAGCAGTTGCCTCAACTGCGCTTTCGATGATTCGTGAGATAGTATTCGGTGTTGGCTTTGCGTTACTGCTGCCACGTTTCTTTGGACTGGATGGTGTTCTCTATTCCATGCCAGTATCAGATGTTTTAACAGCAATCATTTCTGCTATAATAATTGCAGTTACCTATAAGCAGCTTAACCTGATGGGCCACGAAGTGGTCTTAAGGTTATGAGCAAGTAGCGAAGCGGACCCGGAATATCCGCTTTGATAAAAAATAGTGTCAAGGTATATTCTATCACACAGTCAAAAGGTGCAAATCCATTATTCGGAGTTGCACCTTTTTGAAATTAATTATGTACTACTATAAATGCCTAAAAAATTAAAGTGAAAATATTATGACATTATTTTTCGTTCTGCTCAACCTTTGCCTGCAGCTTCTTTCTCTGTCTGTGTTCATGTGCAAGCTGCTCAGATATTTCATCCATACGTTTCCAAATATCGGCGATTGCCTCAGTTTCATCTGTTGGACGATCTTTCTCTAAGCCATTGTTTTCAGCTTCATTAGCTTTGTCTGCACGAGCTTTAATCTGCTTTGCAAATATTAACTTAAACAGTACTCTTACAAGTGGCTGAATGAAGAAAAGCTGTGTAAAATATGCAAATGGGAAGTTAAAGCACACGAGCTTTAGCCAGTTCGCTAAAAGTGTAAAAATGTTAAAGCCTGCATAGTATGGATAATAGAACCATGCTGCCAAAAAGCTCATCGCAGGGCACATAATGCCTACGGTTGCACAGATGATAGCAGTTTCAAATATCATAGGATGATTTTTTCTGGGATCAAATACTCTGCAAGCCAGACGGAAGGATAGTGGGCTTCCAATCAGATTTTCAAGCGCATATGCAAAACAGAATTCAACAAGAATTACTGCCCAGATAGGAAGATAGGTTCCAAACATATAGACACCGCCATTTGCTCGGATTGCAGCTAGTACACTACTCTCGCTGGTGAGATTCATAAGAGTGTTTCCATTCAATACATAAAGGCTGTAAAATACATAGCCATGTACCGTAATTACAACAGTGAGAAAGGCAAATACCATTCTCTGAAATTGATTTTGTGGCATAATTTTCCTCCATTTAAGCGCAAAAAAAACACAGGTAAGCTCCTAAGTAAACCTGTCAGGGTACAGTTTTATTGAATGCCTGCTGTACCGTAATCAGATTTACATGTTCGAAAGGAACAATACCTGTGTCGTTATACGCATATTTTTTACCACAGAAGTATAACACATTTAAAATTAAAAAGTAAAGAAAAAAATTCCGTTGATTTATATAAAATCAATCAAAGCGGATATTCCAGGTCCGCTTCACTACTTGCTCATAACCTTAAAGCCACTTTAGATAAGGATTAAAGCGGATATTCCAGGTTCGCTTCGCTACTGGCTCCTAACCTTAAAGCTACTTCAGATAAGGTTAATTTGTCAGGCTGCCATATCACAGAGAATGTATCTGACTATGTCACTTAGAATGACATTTAACTACATCTTAAAATGACATTTAACTACATCTTGTACCTTTTTTTATTTTGTGGTACAATGAACTAATATAATTCAATTTTACTGTGCACTGTGTGATTTTTTTACGGAGGAATATTCGATGCAGAAAAAGAATTCGAAGACATTTATTGTATCGACAGTTATATATATAATTCTGCTGCTTAGTATGCTTGGCATTTGGATTTACTTAAAGGCAGTAAGTAAAGAATCTATCACAAATCCAATTGATAAAGGTGTTGAAAGTAGTATTACTGATTTATCCTGGTATGATATAAATGGAAATCCTGTGCAGGATTTAAGCGATTTGTATCTGCTGGATGAAAATGGTGAGATATCCTGTCAGCTGCCGGCTGATTTGCAGGAGGGTAAAGCGCTATGCTTTCGTGCAAAGCATACAATTTTTTCAGTTTATCTTGAAGATGAACTAATATATGAACAGGAGCTTCCTACAAGCGATTTATACACAAACTCAAACGGAGCAACCTGGAATACGGTTCCGCTTCTTAAAGAATATGCAGGACGCGAGCTGACTATTAAATATGAGCTGTGCTATGACGAGAGTGGCTGCGGCTTTGACAATATGTGTATTTCATCAGAAAAGAGCTTCATTCTTGATGTGCTGCGTTCAAAAATATCGGCACTTTCACTTTCCTTTACATATCTGATATTGGGTATTGTTATTGTACTGGTAGATTTAATTATCAGTAAAAAGATGAAGCTGTCACATAACCTGTTTTATCTCGGATTTATCGCAATTTCAGTTGCAGGCTATTGCCTAGTAGAGACGCAGGTTTTCCAGATATTTATTGCAGATCAGAAGATAATGCACCTCTTGTCAATATTTTCTATGATGGCAGTTCCTATTCCGGTGCTTATGTATGCGGAAACCTTGTTTGATTTTAAATGGAAATATACCCCGGCTTTATTATCGGGAGTATCTATGGTTGTATTCTGGGTAACAACAGTACTGAATGCTACAGGTGTTATGGATTACCATGAAAGCATGATAGCAATACATATCATGATGTTTGCTGCATTTGTTGCTATGTTATATTCAATCATCAGATATCTCTATTCTGTCCATAAAAAGAAAATAGAATTTGACAAGTGTATACTCTTTATGATTGCCGGTCTTGTGCTGATTATTCTTTGTGGCATTGCAGATGTAGTCAGATTTTATAGCGTAAAGACCTTGGATCCGGCTTTATTTACAAGAATTGGCTTCTTGGGAACAATAGTATGCTTTGCTATTGCAAGTTCACGAAAGATAATTGATGTTTTCAAATTAAATACAAGACTTGAAGTAGTCACAAAGCTGGCATATGAAGATGGTCTGACAGGCTTATACAATCGTACCTCCTATAAAGAAAAGCTGGATGAGTATGAAAGTAATAAAACCACCTTCGGAATTGTTATGATGGACGTGAACAATCTTAAAAAGGTTAATGACGGCTTTGGACATGAAGAAGGCGACAAGATGCTTCTTGCGTCAGCAGAAATGATTAAGAATTCCTTTAACCAGCCTGGAATGGACTGCTTCAGAATAGGCGGAGATGAGTTTGTTGTTTTAGCTTGTACGGAGAATATCAAGCGAGACTGCAATGAAGGCATAGCTAAGCTTGAAAAATCATATGATGAATACAATTCAGATGAAAAACACATATTTGACATTGTGATTGCTAAAGGCTACAGCCTCTATCAGCCGGGAAAGGGTGTATCAGCCAGAAAGGCAGTACAGCAGGCCGATGAATTGATGTACAAGAATAAGCAGGAATTAAAGGGAGAATAAAAAAGGTGTATAATGAACGAAGACGAGCTTCTTTTTCAAAAGAGAATTAAAGACCTGGCAGGCAGGTCCTATAAAAACAGCATTTATACATTTACTGGATTTCTAGGGCTTAATGAACAGAGTATATTTTTTCGTACACTTAGCGAGATTCCGGGAACCAGCTATGAGCTTTATGGTGGAACTGAGTTTTCTGAACGGAAAATGCTTAGGTTTGGCTCTTTTGACGATTTTGGTTATGAAGAACCTTTTCCAATTTGTTGTATAGAAATAAAGCCGCTCATGGCCAAATTCGCAGATAAGCTTTCTCATCGAGATGTTCTGGGCGCATTGATGAATCTTGGCATTGAAAGAGCAATGGTAGGAGACATAATTGTTAAACCTGAGATTATTTATGTACTCTGTCATGAAAAAATGGCCGAATATATCTGCAAAAATGTATCAAAAATCAAGCATACCAGCGTAAGCCTTCAGGTAACAGATGTCGTTCCCAAAGCACTTGCACCTGAGCTTTCAGAGGTTACACTTCATTGTTCAAGTCTCAGAGTTGATGGTATAATTTCCAAGGTTTTTAAGCTTTCAAGAAGTGAAAGTGAACAGCTTTTTCCTAAATCACTTGTCTTTATTAACGGCAGGGTTCTTACAAAAAGCGGAATTCCTTTAAAAAATGGAGATGTTGTCTCGGTAAGGGGCTTTGGAAAATTTATCTATGAGGGTGAAGCCAGGGAGACGAAAAAAGGAAATCTGTGTATTAAAATAAAAAAATATGTCTGAACATTAATATTGGCACCAAGTACTTAAAGTATTGGTGCCAATTATTCTTTAACCTTATCTGAAAAGTCCCCCGCTTCTTAAGCGGGGTATGTTACCCCTAAAAGTCTAGCTTTTGGGGTAACATGACTTTTCAGCATCAGTAGGAGGCTGGACTCCTACTGATGGGCCACGAAGTGGCTTTAAGGTTATGAGCAAGTAGCGAAGCGGATTGCGAATATCCGCTTTGATTTGTCTGCTTACCGTAAGTAAAACTGGCTTAGACAATAACCAAACCAGTAAATTATATCCGGTTCGTTTGGCGAGAAAGGGAGAAGCTAAATAATGGCTAAATTATCAGATTTAAAATTTGAAGATTATGAAATCTGCTATGGGGCGGACTTAAAAGAAATAGAGAGTGAAGGACTTGTACTCAGACACAAAAAGAGTGGCGCAAGGGTCTGCCTTATTTCCAACAAAGACAAAAACAAATGCTTCAGTATAGGCTTTAGAACAACACCCTACGATTCAACGGGTGTTCCTCACATCATTGAGCACTCAGTTCTTTGTGGCTCAGATAAATTCCCGGTAAAGGATCCGTTTGTAGAGCTCGCAAAGAGCTCCCTCAATACCTTCCTGAATGCAATGACCTATCCGGACAAAACGGTTTATCCTGTTGCAAGCTGCAACGATCAGGATATTAAAAATCTCATGGACGTATATATGGATGCAGTACTTCATCCAAACATTTATAAGCATGACGAAATCTTCAGACAGGAGGGCTGGAGATACGAGCTCGATTCAAAGGATGGCGAGCTTACATTAAATGGCGTAGTTTATAATGAAATGAAGGGAGCCTATTCCTCAGTTGAAGATATTCTCGAAACTGATACAATGGCAGCGATGTTCCCTGATACCACTTACGGAATATCCTCAGGTGGAGACCCGGATGTAATCCCAACCCTCACCTATGAAGGCTTTATTGATTTCCATAAGAGATATTATCATCCATCCAACAGCTATATCTGCCTCTATGGAGACTTTGACATGCAGGAAAGACTTCGCTGGCTCTCGGACGAATATCTCTCAAAATATGATTATCAGCCGGTGGATTCAGAAGTAACTCTCCAGTCCTCCTGGGGAGAGCCAAAGGTTGTAGAGGATGAATATCCAATTGCTGATGATGACGATTCAGAAGATAAATTCTATTACAGCTACAATGCAATTATCGGTGACGTTTTAGACGCAAAAAAGGTTGCAGCCTGGAATGTAATTAATTATGCACTTTTCCAGACAACAGGCGCACCTGTAAAGCAGGCACTCATAGATGCAGGTCTGGGCAAGGACATAATGGCAGATTTTGCCTCCTATACCAGACAGACCTTCTTAACTGTTGTAGCAAAGGAAGCAACGAAAGGCCAGCTCGACAGCTTCATAGATATCATCGAGACAGAGCTAAAAAAGCAGGTTGAAAATGGAATAAATAAAGATACACTTTTGGCAGGAATTAACCGTTTTGATTTCTCAGTTCGTGAAGCTGATTCAGGAACCACGCCAAAAGGTCTTGTCTATATTTTAAATATGATGTCCACCTGGCTTCATGATGACGAAAAAGCATTCACAAACTGCTTTAACCGCGAGATTTATGAAGAGCTGAGAAAAGGCATAGATGAAGGCTATTTTGAGAGGCTAATTGCGGAAGAGCTCCTTGAAAGTAAAGCAAAGGTTTATCATACACTAAAGCCTGTTAAGGGACTGACTCTTAAAAAGGATAATGAGCTTAAGGAAAAGCTTGCAGCCTACAAAGCCTCACTCTCAGAGGAGGAAATCGAACAGCTCATTCACGATACGGCAGAGCTTAAGGCTTATCAGGAATCAGAGGATACACCTGAAGCAGTAGCCACACTTCCTCGCCTGAAGGTTTCAGATGTTGACAAATCAGCCTTTGTACCTAAAAATGAGGAGCTTGAAATTTCCGATTCAAAGGTAGTTTTCCATGACATAGCAACAAACGGAATTTCCTATATCCGTTTCATGTTTGACATAAAGGATTTAGAAGAGAGTCTTTGGAGCTATGCTTCACTCACCATGGAAGTGCTTGCGCATAACCTCAATACAAAGAATCATACCTATACGGAATACAGTAATGAAGTAGACAAGATAAGCGGTGGCATTTCCGCAGGACTTGACACCTTCTCCGTAATGGGAAATTCTGATGACTATAAGACCTATGCAGTCGTAGAAACAAAAGTATTTACAGAAAACACAGGAAAAATATTAGAGCTTATAAAAGAGCTTATTACTGCTTCAGATTTTGATGATAAAAAGAGGGTGCGTGATGTGCTCGGAGAAATAGTAAGTGCAAGACAGTCAAGCCTCATCAACGGAGGACACTCAACAGCACTTGGCAGAGCCCAGTCCTATCATTCACCAATTGCCTACTACAAACAGAAGATAAGCGGAATCGACTACTACGAATTCGTAAAGGACCTCTATCTGAATTTTGATAACAAGGCCCAAGAGGCTATTGAAGCAATGAAGCTGCTTGCAGAAAAAATATTTAATCCGAACAGACTGCTGATAAGCTTCACCTCAAGAGCTGACGGACTTGAGGAATTTAAGAAGCTCTATCCGGCTTTCAAAAAGGAATTAGAGAACGCACTTGATTTAAAGACTGATTCAAGTGAAAAAGCAGGGGAAATTACAGCTTCCGAAAAAGAGTCCTTAAATGAAGGCTCAAAAGCAACAGGCTTTACGAAGAATGCACTCAATGAAGCCTTCAAAATCAGCGGACAGGTTCAGTATGTGGCCTCAGCAGGTAACTATAAGCGAGCAGGCTTTGACTTCACCGGCGCACTTGCAGTCATGAAGACAATCTTAGCCTATGATTATCTTTGGATACAGGTAAGGGTAAAGGGAGGAGCCTATGGCTGCTTCTATTCCTATGAAGCAATCAGTGGCAACTGTGGCTTCGTATCCTACAGAGATCCTAATCTTTTGGCAACTCTTGAGGTATATAAAGGAGCAGCAGACTATATTCGCTCCCTAGAGCTTGACGAGGCAGGAGTTGAAAAATATATAATCGGAACCTTGAGCACTACCGACCAGCCAAGATCACCAAGAGGTGATGGCGAGTATTCAATGAGCTGCTATATTTCACAGGTAAGCAATGAACAGCTTCAAAAGGAAAGAGATGAAATTCTTGGAGCTACTCTTGAAACCATAAGAGCTACGGCAGATATACTTGACTGCGCTGCAAATCAGGGCTATATATGTACAGTCGGTTCAGAATCAAAATGTACAGAAGCGGCTGACGTATTTAAGGAAATCAAGAAGCTGCAGTAAAACCAGGTAGTGTAAAAGGTTGAATAAAGAAAATGAAATGTAACAAAAATAAAGAGTAAATTTTACGAAAAAAGATAAGAAGGAGACCTATGGCAGAATTTAAATCAGGTTTTGTAACATTAATTGGCCGTCCCAATGTCGGCAAATCAACACTTATGAACCAGCTTATAGGACAGAAAATAGCAATTACGTCCTCAAAGCCCCAAACAACCAGAAACAGAATCCAGACCGTCTATACTGACGAAGAAAAGCAGATAATATTCCTCGATACACCTGGAATACACAAAGCAAAGAACAAGCTCGGACAGTATATGGTAGCGACTGCCGAAAAAACAATGTCAGAGGTAGATGCAATTCTCTGGCTCGTAGAACCTGAGAACTATATCGGAGCAGGTGAGCAGCATATCCTTGAAATGCTCAAAAAAACCGATACTCCCGTAATTCTCGTAATAAATAAAATCGATAAAGTAAAAAAAGATGACATTATTGTAAACATCGACACATACAGTAAAGAAATGGATTTTGCAGACATAGTGCCCGTATCAGCGCTCAAGGGAGATAATACCAATACACTCCTTGATGTAATCGCAAAATATCTCGAGCCGGGACCTATGTATTATGATGAAGACACAATAACCGACCAGCCTGAGAGACAGATTTGTGCAGAGCTTATCAGAGAAAAAGCGTTGCGATTTCTTTCCGAAGAAATTCCTCATGGAATAGCAGTTACAATTGAGCAGATGAAGGAAAGACCTGGCGGAAGAATGATTGACATAGATGCGACAATCATATGTGAAAGAGATTCACACAAAGGCATCATCATCGGAAAGCAGGGGGCAATGCTCAAGAAAATTGGCTCGGCAGCACGAACTGAAATGGAAGGACTGCTTGGATGTAAAGTAAATCTGCAGCTGTGGGTAAAGGTAAAGAAGGATTGGCGTGACAGCGACATCCTCATGAAAAACTTCGGCTACAGAAATGATGAAGAATAAAAAGAAAGCACCTGAGCTAAAATAATCATAGATACTTAAGATGTAAATTCATTAGGGAGACTATGGTTATGGATATGAATAAGTGGGAAAAATTTATAAAAACAGGCAGTGTCTATGACTACCTGGATTACAGCACAGGTTCGAGTGGCAGGGATGAGTTTAGCGAACAACCACATACAGGTGACAGGAATAATACTGTCAGCCATGTCAGTAAAGGACTACGACAGGAGAGTAACGATTCTTACAAAGGAACGAGGTAAGCTGTCGGCATTTGCAAATGGAGTAAGGCGCCCGGGCAATTCCATGATGGGAATTACCCAGGCCGGCATATTTGCAGAGTTCATAATTTATGAAGGCAGGCAAAGTAATGAAATCAAAGAAATCAGAGTAAAGGACAACTTCTCCGAGATTTATGCTGATGGCGTAAAGGCACTGTACCTTATGTATTTTTGCGAAGTAGCGGCCTTCATGACCAGAGAAGGCAATGATGAAAGAGATGCGCTTCGTCTCCTTTATACAACCAGCCGAGCACTCTCAAAAGGTCTTTTGCCGGAAAAACTCATAAAAGCGGTCTATGAAATAAAAATGATATATATAAATGGCGAGGGACCACTCCTTGATGAATGTGTAAGCTGTCATGGTATTGCGCAGACAAAATACTTTAGCATTAAAATGCATGGAATGGTTTGCGAAAAATGTGCGACGCAGCTGCCATATTCAGAAAGAACTCTGCTTACCGACTCAACCTGGTATTCACTTTGGTTTATTGCGACAACCCCGCCCGAAAGGCTCTATACCTTCAAGGTAAGCGATGAAGTTCTTGAAGAGCTATCGACTATAGGTGAAAAGTATCTCACCTACAGCACAAACCACAAATTCTCAGGAGCAGAAATGCTTGCACTTTTCTAACAATAAAAACAGTTGACAACAAAAATCACTGTTGCTATATTAAATAAGAGTAAATTGCATGGCACATCGGTGGCATATGCGAATGGAGGAAAAAATGGCAGTAGAAAAAACAATGGACAAAATAGTTGCCTTAGCAAAGGCAAGAGGCTTTGTATATCCGGGCTCAGAAATTTACGGAGGACTCGCAAATACCTGGGATTACGGAAATCTCGGCGTAGAGCTCAAGAATAATGTAAAGAGAGCATGGTGGAGCAAATTCATTCAGGAGAACCCTTACAACGTAGGCGTTGATTGCGCAATCCTTATGAATCCACAGACCTGGGTAGCCTCAGGACATCTCGGCAGCTTCTCAGATCCGCTTATGGATTGTAAAGAATGTCATGAAAGATTCAGAGCAGACAAGCTCATCGAAGATTTCGCAGCAGAAAACAATATCACACTTGATGGCTCAATCGATGGATGGAGTCAGGAAAAGATGTCAAAGTTTATTGAAGATAATAATGTACCTTGCCC
>CAZVBH010000068.1:0-12368 GCA_964625275.1 uncultured Lachnoclostridium sp. | reverse complement strand
TCCCCGCTTCTTAAGCGGGGATAGGGACTTTTCAGCATCAGTAGGAGGCTGGACTTCTACTGATGGGCCACGAAGTGGATTTAAGGTTATGAGCAAGTAGCGAAGCGGATTGCGAATATCCGCTTTGATAAATTTTATGATCCAAGCTGCTTTTTATAGACCTCTAAATCCTGTGCATCTGCTGCATCAATACCAGCAGAGTTTTTACCACCGGCCTGAGCCATGTTTGGACCTCCACGCCCGCCACCACCAACAACAGCAGCAACCTCTTTGATAAGATTTCCTGAATGTGCACCAGCCTTAACTGCTGCATCTGTAGCCATAGCAACAAGTGAAACCTTGTCTCCCTGAACTGAAGCAAGAAGAATTGCACAATCGCCAAGCTTATCCTTCATCTGATCTCCAAGAGTTCTAAGTGCATTCATATCTGAATCAGCAATCTTAGCTGTAAGAACCTTAATTCCATTCACATCTACTGCAGATGAAAGCACGTCACCTGCTGAAGCAGAAGCAAGCTTAGACTTAAGCTTCTCATTTTCAGACTGAAGACTCTTAATTTCATCATGTAAGGAAGTAATCTTCTTTACAATTCCTTTAATATCGCACTTTGCAGCCTTTGCAGCTTCAATAAGTGTATTTTCAATATTTTCATAGTAAGCAAATACATTATCACCTGTAATAGCTTCAATTCTTCTTACACCGGCAGCAACACCTGCCTCTGAAAGAATCTTAAAGGCTCCGATAACGCCTGTATTCTTAACATGAGTACCACCACAGAATTCCTTGGAATCACCCATAGTTACGACTCTTACGTTTTCGCCATACTTTTCACCGAACAGAGCCATAGCTCCGGTCTTTCTGGCTTCGTCAATGCTCATTACATTAGTAACTACAGGATAGTCTTTTGCAATAGCCTCATTAACAAGCTTCTCAACCTTAGAAATTTCCTCAGGTGTCATAGCCTTAAAGTGTGAAAAGTCAAATCTTGTTCTCTCACCATCCTGATATGAGCCCTGCTGCTCAACATGAGAACCAAGCACCTCACGAAGTGCCTTCTGAAGAAGATGTGTAGCACTATGATTCTTTGAAGTAGCATTTCTGAGATTTTTATCAACCTCAAAGGAAGCAACCTCACCTTTATTTATAATACCTGTCTTTACAATGCCATGATGAGCATATTTTTCACCGACAAGCTTTTCAACCTTAGTTACTTCAAATTCACCTTCAGCAGTCTTGATAATACCCTTATCTGATTCCTGACCACCCATTGTTGCATAAAAAGGAGTCTTATCAGCAATAATTGTACCATTCTGACCTTCACCAAGATATTCAACCAGCTTTGAAACAACCTTACCATCAACTTCTTCATCCTCAGACATAATGCTGATTGCAGCTGAATCGGTTAAGGTATCATAGCCTGTAAATACGGTCTTAGTTGTATAGGTATCAAATACAGATGCATCTGCACCCATGTATGTGGTAACCTTTCTTGCTTTTCTTGCAGTCTCCTTCTGAACCTGCATAGCCTTCTGGAAACCGTCTGTATCAACCTCAAATCCTTTTTCTTCAAGAATTTCTGTTGTAAGATCAATAGGGAAGCCATAGGTATCATAGAGCTTAAAGGCATCATCTCCGCTAAGAACCTTAATGCCTGCCTTATTCATATCCTCTTCCATAGAAGCAAGAATTGAAAGTCCCTGATCAATTGTCTTATTAAATGCCTGTTCCTCATTTGTAAGAACTGTAAGGATAAAATCCTTCTTTGTATCAAGCTCTTTATAGCCATCCTTAGACTCATTGATTACAGTCTTAGCGAGCTCAGCCATGAAAAGTCCGTTAATTCCAAGCATTCTTCCATGTCTTGCAGCTCTTCTGATGATTCTTCTGAGTACATAGCCTCTTCCTTCATTAGAAGGCATAACACCGTCTGAAATAAGGAAGGTTGAGCTTCTGATATGGTCAGTAATAAGACGAATTGAAACATCATCCTTCTCATTTGTCTGATAAGTCTTACCTGAAAGCTCACAAATCTTATCACGAATAGCCTTCATGGTGTCAATATCAAATACTGAATCAACATCCTGAACAACAACTGCAAGTCTTTCAAGACCCATACCTGTATCTATATTTTTATTTTCGAGCTCAGTATAACCGCCCTTACCATCGCCATCAAACTGGGTAAATACGTTATTCCAAACCTCCATGAATCTGTCGCAATCACATCCAACCTTACAGTCAGGCTTGCCACAGCCATATTTTAAGCCTCTGTCATAATAAATTTCAGAGCATGGACCACAAGGACCTGCACCATGCTCCCAGAAGTTATCACATTCACCTGTTTCAGGGTCGCGATAGAATCTGGTTATCTTTTCAGCAGGAACACCGATTTCCTTGTTCCAAATATCAAAGGCCTCATCATCCTCACCATAAACTGATGGATACAATCTGTCAGGATCCATTCCAAGTACATCAGTAAGAAATTCCCAGCTCCAGGCAATTGCTTCATGCTTGAAATAATCACCGAAGGAGAAATTTCCTAACATTTCAAAAAATGTTAAATGTCTGGCTGTCTTACCAACGTTCTCGATGTCGCCGGTACGTACACACTTCTGGCAGGTTGTCACTCTTCTTCTTGGTGGAATTTCAAGTCCTGTGAAATATGGCTTTAAAGGAGCCATACCTGCATTTATAAGTAATAAGCTGTTATCATTTTGTGGTACAAGTGAAAAGCTGTCCATCTTCAAATGACCTTTGCTCTCGAAGAATTCAAGATACATTCTACGAAGCTCATTTTCTCCATAATATTTCATACGGGTTCCTCCTAAATAAATTCGAAATCTAACGGAACAGTTAGTTCCTACCTCTGCTTAATGTAAGCACTTTTCTAAATTAGCAAAAAAAAAGAAGTTATAGAGAGCCTCTATAACTTCTTTTCAAGCAGCTTGTAGGGGAATCGAACCCCTGTTTTCGCCGTGAGAGGGCGACGTCTTAGCCTCTTGACCAACAAGCCATGCCTCAAACAAGACATACTATACTATAATTCAGATTAAAATGCAAGCACTTTTTTCAAAAGATGATATTTTGCATTATTGTAAAACTAATTACATTCAAATAGACATTATTCTTTTATGCCTCCATGCCTGCAAAAATATCGAAAAGTGACAGCTGCTCATCCTCCGGCAGATTTTCAAGAAGTCCGAGCTTCGTCATAGTATCTATTACAGTTTGTGGCACCTTACAGCGGTTTCTAAAGTCGTTTCGTGAAACAAAAACAGTACCCTTAGCAACCTCTGCTACAACCTGTTCAGCAGCTTTTCCACCCATGCCGTCTAAGGTATCCAGTGCAGGCATGAGCTTTCCATCAATTATCTGGAATCTGTTTGCCTTTGCCCTATAAATATCAATTGGCATGAATTCAAAGCCTCTGGCATACATTTCTCGGACAAGTGCCATATCATCAAGCATACTCTTCTCCTTTGGAGTAGCAGTATTATTTTTAACCTTAATATTAATTTTGTTAATTTCCTCCTGAAGATGTGGAAGTCCCTGCGCCATAATTTCATAATCAAAATTGTCTGCACGAATACTAAAATATGCGCAATAATAGGCGAGTGGATAATAAACCTTACAATAGGCAATTCTAAAGGCCATCATTACATAAGCACAGGCGTGAGCCTTAGGGAACATATACTTAATCTTTTTGCAAGACCAAATATACCAGTCAGGTATGTTATTCTCAACCATGGTTGCTTCCATTTCTTCGGTAAGGCCTCTACCTTTTCGAACACTCTCCATGATTTTGAAGGCTTTGCCTGCCTCTACACCCTTCAGGATAAGAAAGGTCATAATATCATCTCTTGTACAGATTGCCGTTGAAAGTGTACATTTACCCTCTTTAACAAGCTCCTGTGCATTATTGGTCCAAACATCAGTACCATGAGACAGACCGGAAATTCTTATCATGTCTGAGAAGGTCTGAGGCTTGGTTTCCTTGAGCATGTTCATAACGAAATTAGTTCCCAGCTCCGGAAGTCCAAGTGAGCCAAGCTCGCAGCCTATCTGGTCGCTCGTTACGCCTAGTGCTTCACAGCTTTGGAAAAGTGAAAGTACCTTTTTGTCATCCATTGGCCAGGTTTTTGCATCTTCTCCTGTAAGGTCCTCAAGGAATCTGATCATTGTCGGATCATCATGGCCTAGGATATCAAGCTTGAGAAGGTTATGGTCAATACTATGATAATCGAAATGAGTTGTAATTATGTCACTTGTCATGTCATTGGCAGGATGCTGAACAGGTGTAAAGGTATAGATTTCTTCACCATGTGGAAGTACTACGATACCTCCCGGATGCTGTCCCGTTGTACGCCTTACACCGACACAGCCCTGTACAATTCTGTCAATTTCTGCATTACGCTTTTCAATACCACGTTCTTCATAATATTTTTTAATGGAGCCAAAGGCAGTTTTATCTGCCAGAGTACCAATTGTGCCTGCTTTAAATGTATGACCTGTACCGAAAATAACCTCAGTATAAGCATGAGCCTTTGACTGATACTCTCCCGAGAAATTAAGGTCAATATCAGGCTCCTTGTCTCCATAGAAGCCAAGGAAGGTTTCAAATGGAATATTTTGGCCATCTCTGTGGAGTCTTTTACCGCACTTAGGGCAGACTGCATCAGGAAGGTCAAAGCCTGAAAGCTGGTTATTAATCGCATTTTGTACTGTCTCAGAATCAAAATCATGATAAAAGCAATTATCACAATAATAGTGAGGTGCCAGAGGGTTTACCTCTGTAATGCCTGACATTGTTGCTACGAAGGAAGATCCTACTGAGCCTCTCGAGCCAACGAGATAACCATCGTCATTTGATTTTTTAACAAGCTTCTGAGCAATAATATACATAACAGAGTAGCCGTTACTGATGATTGAGTTAAGCTCCTTGTCAAGACGTGACTTTACCTGCTCCGGTATGTCAGGTCCATACATTGTCTGAGCCTTTTTATAGCACATATCCCTAAGATCCTGATCTGAATTTTCAATAACAGGAGGACATTTATCAGGTCTTACCGGTGCTATTTTTTCAATCATATCTGCAATCTTACGAGTGTTTGTGACAACTATCTCATAGGCCTTTTCCGGAGGCAGATATGTAAATTCATTAAGCATCTCCTCTGTAGTTCTAAAATACAATGGTGGCTGCATATCGGCATCAGAAAAGCCCTTGCTGGCCATTATAATTCTTCTGTAAATTTCATCCTCAGGATTTAGGAAATGCACGTCACAGGTGGCAACACAAAGCTTTCCATGCTTATCAGCCAGCTCAACAACCTTTCGATTTAGTTCTTCAAGCTGTTCGTTTTTTGTAATTTCAGGATAACGCTTATCATCTCTAATCATGAACGCATTATTGCCTGTAGGCTGAATTTCATAATAGTCATAAAGAGCTGCAATTTCCTCTATTTCTTCCTCAGTTTTGTTAAAAACTATTGCTCTAAATAGCTCTCCTGCCTCACAGGCTGAGCCGATAAGAATACCCTCTCTGTTCTTCTTTAAAACAGACTTTGGTATTCTTGGACGTTTTTTAAAATATTTAAGGTGTGAATCTGAAATCAGCTTGTAAAGATTGGAACGTCCTAAATCATTTTGACATAGCAAAATAATATGATAATAGTTCTTACTTCCTACAAGATTTTTATACTCTTCTTCAGGCATTTTAGGATTGCCTTCCTCATCTACAAGATCTGAATCATCTACAAGATAACCCTCACAGCCATAAATAATTTTAAATTCCTTAAGCAGCGCGCTTTTTTCCGGGTCATCGGCATATTTTTTAGGATTGAGAGCATGAGAAGCCTCAGGGAAGGACTGTACAACACCATGATCTGTAATTGCAACAGCAGGATGTCCCCATTCAAAGGCTCTTTTTACATATTCCGTCGTATTTGTTACGGCATCCATGTCACTCATCTGGGTATGAGCATGAAGCTCAACTCTCTTGACTTCTGAGTTATCGACTCTCTTTTCTCTAAAATCCTTTATTCTTTTGATACCGAAAATTGGCATTACCGTAAGTGTATGGTCAAAATTGTCAACCTTACAGCTTCCTTTAAGCATAACAAATTTACCAACGCCTAAATCCTTTGAAATATTTGCAAATTCTTCATTGTCCGAGAAAAATTTGCAGGCAATGGTATCCGTAAAGTCTGTTATATTGAACATTACCAGCAAGCGCTCATTTTTCAGCTCTTTCTTGTCCATAAAGGTAATCATTCCCTTGATTACTACATCAGAAAGGCCGTCTGCGAGCTCATTAATGGAGAAAAAGTCTCCGTCAAAGGCACGTCCATAAAAAATGTCAGGATCAGCCGGAGGCTTCTTTCTGTATTTATAATCTCCGGTTGAAGACTTAGTCGAGCCTGCTCCTGTCTTTTTATGTTCTTCCACGCCTTCCTTTTTCGCAGCAGCGGCTGGCTTTAAGTCCACAGGTGTCTGAGGCTTGGAGGTGGACTTATAATTATTGGGATTATATATTTCATAATCCGGCATATTCTCATTTAGCGGCTCGGGGTCATGATATTTAAATTCAACCTTGATTGTTCTTCCAAACCACTCTTTTGCCCTTTTTTCAATCAACTCTGTAATGGCAGTGGACGATTTTTTACTTAGGAAGTCATCTACAACATCAAAGGTAATTGTATCATCTAAAAAGCAGACCTCCGCATCTTCAACTACACGCGCCGTATAGCGATGATATCTTTCCAGCTCATAGACAAAATAGCTTTCATATTTTTCCCATAATTCTTTAACGGTAAGTTCGGAAACATCTACGTCGAAATGAGTTTTTATTACGGCATTTTTATTTTCATTTACAAAATATTTATTGTTTAGAGCAGTCTCAAGAATACTGAAATAAAAGGGATGAATCTCTTTTGGTGAATTGCAGATAATATTTATATCGTTATTAGTATTAGATAAAACCATCTTAACGACATTTAAATTGTCTGCGATTTTAACCACATCATTTTTTAATCCCTTTAGTTCAAAGGCTTCAAGAAGCTTCATAATTTCTCCTCATTCCGTAAAATCAATCTTTTTGAAAAGAAAAGTCCCCTTGAATTAGGGACTTTTCAAATATGCTATACAAGCTTTAACAGCTCTTCTTCAAATCTAGGTAAAAGCTCTTCTTCAGATACCTTAGCAATCACTTCACCTTTTTTAATAATGAGGCCTTCGCCCTTGCCACCTGCAATGCCAAGGTCCGCTTCTCTTGCTTCCCCTGGTCCGTTAACAACACAGCCCATAACGGCAACCTTTAAAGGTGTTGTATATTTTGATGTAATTGCCTCAACCTTAGAAGCAAGATCTATAAGATCAATAGATGTACGACCACAGGTAGGACATGAAACAACCTCTATACCATCCGTTCTTAGCTTCAAGGCCTTAAGAATCAGCTTTGCTGAGCGAACTTCATTAACAGGATCGTCAGTAAGTGAAACTCGTATTGTATCGCCTATGCCCTGATAAAGAATGTTTCCAAGACCAACTGCTGACTTTATGTTTCCGGCATAAGCAGAGCCTGATTCCGTAATACCTACATGAAGTGGGTATCTGGTCTTTTGGGCAATTAATTCATGAGCCTTAATGCACATCAGGCAATCAGAGGATTTAATGCTTATTACGATATTATCATAATTTTCATCTTCAATCATTCTTACCTTATCAAGAGCACTTTCAACTATACCTTCAGCAGTAACCCCACCATATTTTTGAATAATGTTTTTTTCAAGAGAACCACTGTTAACTCCAACTCTGATTGGAATATTACGTTCCTTTGCAACTGAAACTACGGCATTAACTTTTTCTCTGCTACCAATGTTACCGGGATTTATTCTTATTTTGTCTACTCCACTTTCCATAGACATAATTGCAAGCCTGTAGTCAAAATGAATATCTGCAACCAATGGAATATTAATCTGCTTTTTAATTTCTTTAATGGCAGCAGCAGCCTCCGGTGTAGGTACTGCAACTCTAATAATATCGCAGCCGGCTGCCTCAAGTGCATGAATCTGTGCTACAGTTGCTGCAACATCTTCAGTTCTCGTGTTACACATTGACTGAATGAGAATAGGATTTCCTCCTCCTATCAGTCTATTTCCAATTTGAATTACTTTTGTGTTATCTCTATACATGTAAACCTCCCATAATCTGTTTAGATGCATTTTCATTTAGAAGAATATATTAACTATATCATTGTAAAAAAGGAAGACCATAAGAATCATAAGCAGGACAATTCCAATAAAATGAACCATTGCTTCTTTATCTCTGTCAATAGGCTTTCCTCTAAAAAGTTCAATAATCATGAAAAGCAGACGTCCACCATCAAGTGCCGGAAGTGGCAAAAGATTCATAACACCTAAATTGGCACTGATAACAATTGACCAGTATACAGCATTCAAAATTGCAAAGGAACTGCTCACTTGCTTGCTTTCCTCAACACTGTCACTAATTTCATCTACAACTCTGACTACACCACCGACACTGTCTGAGCTGACATGTCCCTGAATCATGTAGACAAGACTCTTTACAGTAGTTCTAATCCAATATCCGACCTCAATACAGCTATATTTTAGCACCTTAGAAGCAGGACAATCCTCACGTCCGATATTATAACCAAAGCCTAAGGAATAATAGGTAGAATAAATCGGAGTAAGTGTAGCTTCCTTTGTTTTTCCATTGTGCTCATAGGTAACTGTTATTTCATCTCCATTTAATGGATTTTCTTCAAAATACTCTCCAAGCTCGGCTCCGGAATTAATTTCCGTTCCATTTATGCCTGTAATGGTATCCTCATTTTTTATACCTGCTGCTTCAGCAGGATAATCCTCTGTAATACTTACCACAGCGGGATCGTCATCATCAGAGTAACTGATACCCATAAAGTATTTTGTTGTTTCCTCAGTGGGAACTGTAAGAGTTACATTTTCACCATTACGCTTAACTGTTATTCTTAGGTCATCACTGTCAATTGTTTCAAAATAAGCATAGTTGTAAATATCACGTCCAACAGAAATATGCTTACCGTTAATTGAAGTAATAATATCCCCTTCCATTAAGCCTGCTGTTGCAGCATTTGAATTTTCATTTACCAGCAAAACCTCAGCAGGATCGTAGCCTGCGAAAATAATAATCACAATTGCGAGAATAAAAGCAAGAATGAAATTAAATACAGGTCCTGCAAGTACAATTGAAATTCTTTGCCATACATTTTTTGAATTAAATGAGCCGGGCGCATCATCCTTTGAATCCTCACCCTGCATCATACAGGAGCCTCCAATTGGTAACGCCCTTAAGGAGAACTTGGTTCCTTTAATATTTTTAGAAACAATTAAAGGTCCCATACCTAGTGAAAATTCATTTACTGTAACTCCATTAATTCTGGCAAAAATAAAGTGACCAAATTCATGGAATATTACGATAATACTTATAATAATCAGAGCAATAAGTATATATAACAGCTTAATCAAGTTTGCCTCCTAAATTACAGGAAAGATACTCTCCGGTTTCCTTTTCGATTTCAAGAATTTCTTCTACACCTGGGTTTGCAACGTGTCTGATATTATCCATTGCAGCTTCGATTCCATCGGGAATATCTAAGAAACCAATTTTATCGTGGAGGAATAAATCTACCAGATACTCATTAGCTGCATTAAATACTGTAGGAAGTGAGCCGCCCTCAGTCATTGCCCTTCTGGCAAGTCTCAGACCTTTGAAATTATCCAGGTCAGGCTGTTCAAAGGTCAGATTACTCATAGAGTAAAAATCGAGCTTTTTACCTGACATTGGAACTCTGTCCGGATATGTCAGAGCATATAAAATAGGGAGCTTCATATCAGGACATCCCATTTGACCGATAACAGCACCATCAACAAATTCAACGGCTGAGTGCAAAATACTCTGTGGATGTACAACAACCTGGATTTTATCCATTGGTACACCAAAAAGCCAACCGGCCTCCATCATTTCAAGGCCTTTATTTACAAGTGTTGCAGAATCAATTGTAATCTTGGCACCCATAGACCAATTAGGGTGCTTGAGTGCATCAAATCTGGTCTTATTTTTCATCTGCTCTTTAGTCATTCCTCTAAATGGTCCGCCTGAGGCTGTCAAAATAATCTTACTAATCATTGAATTGCCATCTGCAATAGATGCCCCTCTATAAGGGAGTCCCTGAAGGGACTGAAAAATTGCAGAATGCTCACTGTCTACAGGATAAAGATTAACTCCATATTCCTTAATAAGTGGCATGATTATGTGGCCGGCAGTAACCAGGGTTTCTTTATTTGCAAGTGCAATATCTTTACCTGATTTTATTGCCGCAATGGTAGGCTGAATACCAATCATTCCTACAATTGCAGTTAAAACAATATCAGCATCTTCTACGCATGCACACTCAATAAGTCCATCCATTCCTGAAACGATTTTTATATTTAAATCGCCAAGCTTTACTTTAAGAGCTTCGGCAGAAGCCTCATCATACATACAGATAATTTCAGGCTTAAATTCGCGAGCCTGAGCTTCTATCAATTCCACATTTTTATTAGCAGACAAAGCCTTAATGGAAAATCTGTCCGGATTTTCTCTTACAATTTCAATAGTCTGGGTTCCAATCGAACCTGTTGAACCCAGTAAAGCAATATTTTTCATTATAAACTCCTCGTTATAACATCATGCATTAACATAAATAACCTAATACAAATAACCTAATCTTAATATATAGTATACAAATGGTGCGACAAATATTACAGAATCAAATCTGTCCATTATTCCACCATGACCGGGAATAAGATTGCTGTAATCCTTAAAGCCATACTCTCGCTTTATAGCTGAAGCTGCCAAATCTCCAAACATTGAGATTATTGAGCAAAGGCAGCCAATAATAGCCATTGAAAGTACCGGAATATCAAAGTAAGGCTCCAACTCATCATTAAAGATGATTGCAAAAATAATTGATATCAGTATTGAACCAAGAACACCTCCGGTACAGCCCTCCCATGTCTTTTTAGGACTTAAAACCGGAAATGCCTTATGCTTTCCACAAAAAACACCGGTAAAATAAGCACAGGTATCGCAAAGCCAGGATACAATAAAAATTATCCAAACCAGATATGCACCATTTTCCATGCATCTGAGTCTGTAAATATAAGTGAGTGATACTGCTGCATAAGCAAATGAAAAAAATGCTATTGCAATCTGACCTGCTTTATAGGCCGGATAGGTAACTACATAGCAAACCATTAGTGCTATTAAAAGAAATGAAATCGTGCAAAGCAGGAATCTCATTTCATTTAATCTGGCAAAACCACCTGCTCTTTTTATAATCAGGAAAATATAGTAAAGCAGACAAAAGATATAAGTAATAATGCCTAATTTTTCGAAAGCCAGATTAAATGCCTTTAAAATTTCATAAATTCCAAATACCGATACAAGCATCAGTACGCCAATTGTAAAATATCCGCCTAAAACTAAGGTTGGGATAAGTATTGCTACCAAAATGGCTCCGCTTATAATTCTTTGCTTCATTAAACTCCACCAAATCGTCTTTCTCTTTTATTATAAAAATCAATTGCCTTTTGCAATTCCTTTTTGTTAAAATCAGGCCATAAAACATCAGTAAAATAAAATTCTGAATAGGCCAGCTGCCAAGGAAGGAAATTTGAGGTACGAAGCTCACCACTTGTACGAATCATCAAATCAGGATAAGGTGTCTCAGAGGTATCAAGATATGAATTTATAAGCTCCTCTGAAATAGCGTCAGTACTGATTTTTCCATTCTTTGTATCCTCGGCAATTTTCTGAACAGCTCGTCTAAGCTCATCTCTTCCACCATAATTAATTGCTACCTGGAAATAAAGTCCGGTATTATTTTTAGTTTTTTCTTCAAGATTAGCTATTGAGGCCTGAAGGTCCTCAGGAAGTCTGGTGGTATCGCCAATAACATGAACCTTCATGTTGTTTTTCATGCTTCGCTCAACACTGTCTATCATATACTTTCTGAGAAGATTCATGAGAGTTTCAACTTCACTTTCAGGTCTGTTCCAATTTTCAGTTGAGAAAGCGTAAATGGTCAGGTATTTAATACCCAGATTCCAGGCATCCTCACATATCTGCTCAGCGACCTTAGAACCCTGATAATGACCTGCTGTACGAGGTAAAAATCTCTTTTTTGCCCATCTGCCGTTACCATCCATTATTATGGCAACATGCTCGGGAGTTTTATATGTATCATCTGTTTTTGCAGCCATATTTCCTCCTTAAAATCAAAGCGGATATTCGCAATTCGCTTCGCTACTTGCTCATAACCTTAAAGCCAC
>CAZVBH010000067.1:0-12418 GCA_964625275.1 uncultured Lachnoclostridium sp. | reverse complement strand
TTAAAAACTCAATACATGAATAAAGGACACCTGAACGCTCAGATGTCCTTTACAAATTGCACGATTTTCAAACTTTAAGCGTTTTGCTAATTAAAGCTCAACCTTACCTGTAGCATCACCTGCTACGTAGTAAGCAGCGTTATCCTCAGGCTTAACATAAACTGTTACATCCTTTGAATCTCCAACAACAGCCTTAACCTTAGCTGCAATTTCTTCAACTGCGATTTCCTTGCCGGCATACTGAACATAAACTGTTGTAGTAGCAGCCTTTTTGCAAGGTGCTTTCTTTGCAGGTGCCTTCTTAGCTTCTGCCTTTGGTGCCTCAGCCTTAGGTGCTTCTACCTTAGCTTCTGCCTTTGGAGCTGCTGCCTTAGGTGCTTCTGCCTTTACTGCCTCTGCCTTTACTGCTGTCTTTGGTGCCTCAGCCTTTGCTGCTGCCTTAACTGTTTCTGTAGCTTTCTTTGTTGCCATTATAACTTCCTCCTGAACAAATACCTTTTACTACCTAAATTGTGATGATGTAAATCACCACCCCAAACAACTTACGCAATAGGGCTTTTCAATATTCGTCGCTCTATTATGTAGAAATATTTTCTATTTCTCCTAGATAATACTAACATTTTAATTGATTTTCAAGTCCTAGCCGAAATTTTCTACTAATTAAACAATGATAACATATTTTTCAAAATAAATATTGACAGATTACACAATAAAAAAGTCACAATCCAAAACCAGATTGTGACCTTTATCCTTTTACTTTTTATTTCGAAATGAGAAATACTCTTTTCCACCCTCGTAGCCTCCTCTTGCGTTGGCAAGCTCGGTAACGGTTACGCAGGCAAAGCCTTGAGAATTGAGTGTTTCAATTATTTCTTTTGCTCCATTTGCTGTTGACTCATAGAGGTCATGCATCAGGATGATATCCCCATCCTTTATGTTTTTGGTGGCAGCCTTTATTGTACTGGCCTCATTTCTGGTTGACCAGTCCTTAGTATCTACCGTCCAAAGAATAAATGGTACATTGGCAGCTTCGCATACATCATCATTGATGTAGCCTCCCGGTGGACGAAGTAATGGGCAGTTCGAGCCGGTTATTGATTTAACAGCCTCATTGGTTTTATTTATCTGAGAGGCTATTTCATCCTTGTCCAAATCAGTCAGATAAACATGATCATAGGTATGAGAGGCTATCTCACAGCCAAGCTCTGAGGCCCTCTTTACAGTATCGGAATAGGTCTTTACTCTGCTGCCTACTACGAAAAAGGTACACTGTGAATTAGTTTCTTCAAGTGCGTCGAGAATTATCGGTGTATACTTAGATGGTCCGTCATCATAGGTAAGTGCAACCAGCTTGTCAAATTTTTGTACCTTTGAGGTAAGGATTCCATTGTCATCAAACTCGCAGTCTGCATATTCAATATATTGATAACCGGTCAAAAGAATACCATCATCACCTGCATAGCTCTTCTTTCCATTTGAATAAGTAATCCAACCGGTCTGCATTACTCCATGACCATTGAAATAATAACGATTACCGTCTATAGTCTGGCTCCATTTAAGAAGAGTTCCATCTTCATTTGCATAACCCTTGCAGCCATTCCAGGTTACCCAGCCTCCTGTAGTCAGATGACCATTTTCATCAAAATAATAAGCCTCATCATCGATATCAGCTTCTGTATTATAACAGATTTCACCATTTGAAAGTGCATAGCCGGTTTCACCATCCTCAAGGGTAAGCCAACCGGTAGCAACAATTCCGTCTGAGCCAATCTGATATTTTTTGCCCTCCGACTCATAAGTGGTATCTGTAATCAGGTTACCATCATCATCAAGCCAGTAATAATTTCCTTCATATTCTACTAGCTGGTCAGTACAAATTTCACCCTTATCATCGGCATAAGAATAGGTGCCTTCATCATTTTTAAACAGCCCAACGGCAACCTCTCCACTTTCTTCAACGAATATGGTATTGCCATCCTCATCTGTTGTATATCCAGATTGTGCTACACCATTTTCATCAAAATAGTAAACCTTACCATCAACCTCGTTACGTCCGGTCAGATAACCGCCAGAGGCAAGTGCATAGTAATGTTCGCCTGTTGAAGCAGTAACACAACCCGTCAGGCGTTTTCCGTATTTATCATAAAAATAAAGAGTACCATCGGTCTCTACCCAGTCATGATAGGCATAGCCGGAATCATCAAAATAATGAGTAGAATAATCTGCATCATCAAGATAATTCATCAGGCTTAATATTTCGAACTCACCGGTGACCTGTTTGCCATCGGCATCAAAATACATATAGCCATCATCAAGCTTCTGAAATCTTCCCTTAACACAGGCTCCGTCTTCGTCGAAGTAATAAGTAGCTCCGTCAATTTTTGTAAGACCTGTCTTCAGATAGCCTTTTTTATCAGCATAGTAGCTTTTGCCATCTACCTCAAACCATTCGTTTGAATATCTGTCTCCGTTAAGTAAATAATAAAGTCCTTTGGAATTATTTTTAAAACCGGTCTGATGTGTCAGACTGTAAATCTTTCTCCCGGCTGAAATAACTATAAAAACTGCAATTGCAAATAAGATCAGTCTAAAAGCAATTTTCTTTATCTTCTTTATTCTTTTTCTCTTAACTATTTTTCTGTGTATCTCGTCAAGTCCGCTCATTGTATGTTAATCATCCCCTGTAAATTTCCTAGCAAGGGTATACTATCACGATAAAGAATTTTTTTCAATGCTAATTTCTTATAAAATTCTTAATATTGTATTACGAAAAATTTGACTTTTTGTTACACAAATATTATATGTTAACATATAGTGTAAAAAGTTCAGTAAAAGCAATCAATATCCATACTTACGTTGAAGTCACTCTTATTTGATATTAAGTAAAACAGCCTTTTAATCAAAGTGGATATTCCAGGTCCGCTTCGCTACTTGCTCATAACCTTAAAGCCACTTCAGATAAGGTAAAAAAAGCATTATGAAAAAAGTCCATACCCAGCATCGAATAAAACCAGGTATGGACTTTTCTATAATATACTTAGTTATAGTTGCCACTGAGTATGGCTGTAATTGCTTCTGAAAGCTGGTCTGCTGCATGCTGATGACTTGCAAGGGTAGGATGATAATCTACTGCATAGCCATTTGCCGAGTCTTGAACATCGAGACAAAATGCGTAAACGTTTTCATCTGAATTGTCAGCTGTATATCTGTCCACCGCCTCTTCAATCTGAGGGTAAAGGTCCTGTCCCATGAGTCCAAGTGTACAGACAATTGCGGCATCCGGATACTTTAAGCGGATGGTTCCAATAAAGTCATAATAGGCTTCAATATATTCTTCACATTTTGAGCTGTCACCCTTTGTATAAGATGCATCATTGGTACCCAGATTGATTACTACCACATCAGGTGTGTATTGTGTGAAATCCCATTCAGTCTCACTTGTCTTTTTGCCAAGTGCAAAGGTTCCATAGGAATTTCCAATATAGTCATAGTATTTTGGAAGCTGCTGGCTTTCCACCTTGTCGCCATTTGTATAGCCTGAAATTATTCCATAACCGCTAAAGGAAACCAGGCTGTAATCGGCATCAAGCTCTTCTGCTGTCAGGTATGCATAAGCCTTTGTTGCATCCTCATTGGTGGTTGAAAATTTATCACCGAGAGTTCCATCAACTCCATAGCCGCAGGTAATTGAATCTCCAATAAATTCAATCTTTAAGTCCTTATCAGCTGTAGGTGAAATTGCTGCCGACTCATCACATGTAACATGCTGTATACCAATTGTGGAGGATGAGGATTCTGAAAGCTTTACAAATTTGATAACGTGAGTCTCTGATGCGGAAAGGTTTAAAACCTCCACATTCTTAAAGGCTTCGTCCATCATCTCATCTACTACGCGTTCTCCGTCAACATAGATGGCAAAACGCACCTGATTAGCTTCTTCCATATACTTGCTGTCTGAACGTAAATCGAAGGTAAGGCTGCTTCCTGTAAAGTTAAACTCTACTCCACTTGCAGAGTAGGAAAACCAGAGTGTATCATCTATCATAACAGTTCGTCCAAGTCTTTTAACATTAGCCTTAGACATCAAAAAAACACCCGGATCATAGGTTTGTCCTGTAAGTCCCTCTTCAAGCTCTTCAGTAGTGCTTCCGTCATCCACTGTTGCGTCGGACTTGGTGTCTGATGTATTATTTTCTGAGGAAGTATTGTTAGAAGTTCCTCCACAGGCAGTTAAAGATAATGTCATTATTGCTGCAAACGAAATTGCAGCCAGTCTTTTTAAATTAATCATTGTAATTTACCCCTTTTATACTTTTTCTAACTGGTTCTTCAGCTTTCAAAATCACTGGCAATTCTTACTATTCAGACCAGTTTTCTAATTTCCCGGTTGTTCTTAATCATTTACACCGGTTCTTCAGGTTCTTCGGTTACCGGCAGTTCCTGACCATTTTTCTTTAAAACATACTTTGCTTCGCCTAAAAGCTTAAGGTCTTCTTCCTTTCGTTCAATTACAGCCTTAGCTTCTTCAACTCCAATGAGTTCACGAAGCCCTATATTGCTGTTATTGACAGGAATGTATGCCATCTTTTTGGTAAAGACAGAGCGAAGTCCATAATAGGGATAAAGCTCATTATTTGAATTGAGCTTTGTAACCTCCTCGACTACGCATACTCCCATTGTTTCACAATATACTACGTCTCTTTTTTGAAACATATTTACCTCTCTTCATCAGTATTCAAATCTATGACAATACATTTTATATATTCAATCCAAGTATACTCCAATTTGTATTTTTAAAGCCATAGCAATAGGATTTTATATTTTCAAATCCAAACCAATACCACTTTGTTTACGTTTTCTAAAGGTATAGATAACAAAGGTTATTGAGGCTCCGATTATGAAGCTTCCCAGTATTGAAATAATATTGTAAAATTTCCTGCCAACCTCAGATTCAGCATTTATATCATTTATTTCATCCTCAGTTATCTCGGTACCAAGCTTAACCGAAAAATCTTTTCCTTCACCGACATAATGAACCGTCCAAACATCATCATTTAAATATCTGGAGGCACTGGTTTCCAAAATGGGCAGAAGATTATTTTCCGGCAGGGTAAAGGTAATCTGAATATCACCTACATTATAGAAGGTATTCAGATTGCTGCCAATCAGCTCATAGGTATAGGTCGTGCCATCAGCAGAATACTTTGTGGGGCGGGACATGTCGCCGGTTTGTGTATCCTGAATATGAAGGATGTGAGTCTCATTTGCAGAGAATTTCAGATTGTAGACAACCATGCATAAGGTTGGCTCACCCTCCTCTGACACCCGGTAATAAGTCTTTGATTCACTTTCAGGTATCTCGCCTATCGATGAAATTCCACTCGTATTTGAAGTGGTTTCCGAGGTTATGCCATACATGGTAAACGCCTCTGTAAAGTAACCTGAATAATCAACATGCTTTAAGACATCCGTAAAGTCGTCATAAATACCTGTGCTTTTCAGCTTTTTTACAGTACTTGCTGCATAAATCAGACCTTCCTCTTCAATGCCGTCAACCTGAATTGAACAGCCACTGCTAAAATCGGCCTTATTCTCGTCATCTACCATTACCTGTTCAACCTTTAAAAGCTCCGGTACGGCAATCGGAACATAAACCTCTTTAGAGGAAGTATTTGTAAGCACATAAGTCCTTTTAATTTCACAATTCACCTCATCACCCAGGACTTCGGTAATTGCAGAAAAGTCATAATTAATTTTTTCACTCTGAAGTGAAATCACATTGTCACTGTCTGTCCCTATTTCAATGACATTGGTGCCATCCCTTGAGGTCGCATAGGTCTTTTCCGCTCCAGCCGCCGAGGCCTTTGATGAGTAATTCTGCCAGCTAAGGCTTCCGGATGAATTTATGTTGCAAAATAATCCTGCGAAAACCATAAATCCCGCCAAAGTCCCGGCAAAAAATCTTTTCTTAAATCCAGCCATAGTCACTCTCCTGTCTGCATGTATTTTAATTGTTTAAGACAGCTTTGTCAACTTTATGTAAGATAAATCAAAGCGAATATTCCAGGTCCGCTTCGCTGCTTGCTCATAACCTTAAGGCCACTTCAGATAAGGTTAAATATTTAATTGGTATTTGGGAAATACTTAATAAAAAAGCAAAGGTAAGGTATTATATGAATAATATAACTGCAGCAGATGTTCTTAACGAGAAAAATGAAGCTAAGCAAAGGGCTCTCTATCAAAAATACGTCAAGGCTAAAACGCCGACAACAAATATGGCATTAAATCTTTTCAATGCTTTTTGGATTGGGGGACTAATCTGTCTTTTAGGACAGGCTCTTACGAATTTGTGGATAAGCCTTGGCATAGGTGATGATGATGCCAGACTTTATACAACGCTGTCACTTATTTTAATTTCTGTAATAATGACAGCTCTTGGCTGGTATGCCAGTCTTGCAAAGCTGTCAGGTGCAGGAACGGTAGTGCCTATTACAGGCTTCGCCAATTCCATTTCTTCAGCTGCCATCGAGTATAAAAAGGAAGGGCAGGTTTTTGGAATTGGCTGCCAGATTTTTTCAATTGCAGGCCCTGTTATTCTTTACGGAATCTTTGCAAGCTGGTGTCTTGGGTTAATTTATTGGCTTTTAGACGTAAGCAGCCTTTTATAAGCTTATCATAAGATATGAAATTTTTGGTGAACTACTCCCACCACCTAAAGGCAGTGGGTTTCTGCAACCTAAATCAAAGCGGATATTCCAGGTCCGCTTCGCTACTTGCTCATAACCTTAAAGCCACTTCAGATAAGGTTAAACACTATAGCAGCTTTCTCTTTAATTCAGCCAAAATTTTCTTTTCCATTCGAGAAACCTGAACCTGTGATATTTTAAGCCTTCCGGCAATCCAGCTCTGAGTCTTTTCTTCGAAATAGCGTTTCCTGATTATAAAGCTGTCTCGTGCATCAAGTGTGGCAAGCAGCTTTTGAACTGCGAGCCTGTCTACCAGTTCTTTGTCGAACTCGCCACCCTCACCGGTTTTATCAATCAGGTAAATATCGGAGCCTTCATTATCATAAATTGTTTTGTAAAGCGATTCAACATCAGCGCAGGCAGTAAGTGCCTCCGCTGCCTCATAAGCCTCGATGCCTACCGCCTCTGCCATTTCTTCAAGGGTGGCATCGCGGCCTTTTTGCAGCTCAATAGTTTCTTTTGCACGATAAAGCTTCATTGCATTAGTTTTAATGATTCTGCTCACCTTTATCATCCCATCATCCCGAAGAAACCTTTTGATTTCTCCCTGAATAAGCGGCACTGCGTAGGTTGAAAACTGTAATCCCAGCTCTAAGTCAAATCTGTCAATTGCCTTTATCAGTCCCAACATTCCCAGCTGATAAAGGTCTTCCGGCTCACAGCCTCTCCCTGTAAATCTTCTGACGACACTCCAAACCAATCCGGTATTAATTTTTACCAGCTCCTCTTTGGCACTTAAATCTCCTTTTCTCAGCTGTTTAATCAGATCTAAGCTGTCCAAAATAATTCTCCTACAAATACGGATTTTTTCCTATGCACTTTTGCATATGTACATGTGTGCCTACTCCAGGAGTACTCTTAACAATCAGCTTGTCCGTAAACATTTCCATAAACATAAAGCCCATGCCTGATCTGTCCTGGTCTTCCCTGGTTGTAAACATAGGCTCTTTAGCTTTTTCAATATCAGCTATTCCACAGCCCTCATCATAAATATCTATAAATATCTCATGTCCTCTTCTTTCAAGCTCCAGCTTAATTATTCCCTCTCCGGCACCATAGGCATGTATGACTCCATTGGTCACCGCCTCCGATACAGCCGTTTTTAAATCGGACATTTCCTCCAGACTGGGATTTAGTGAAACCACGAAGGCGGCTACTGCCATTCGTGCCAGGCCTTCATTTTCTGATTTAGCTGTAAATTCTAAAGCAACCCTGTTATCCAAATTTTCCATTAAATATTCACTCCTGTATATCCATAATCTGATAAATGCCGGAATATCTGAGTATCCTTCCGACTACCGGCTTTACATTTACAGCTTTCATTTTATGTCCAAGATGCATAATCCTTCTGAAACGCCCCATTATCAGCCCAAGCCCTGCGCTATCCATAAAATCAGTTTTTTCAAAGTCAAAAACCAACATCTCGATTTTACAATCGCTAATTATTTTATCTGCCCTTTCCCTTATAAGACCTGCCAAATGGTCATCTAAATCACCATAGGGTTTGATATACAGCGTCCTGCCCGTCACAGTATACGAAGCAGGATGTATTTTAAATTTTTCCATTATATTTCTCCAAATCTAAATAAAAAAAGCTAAAGAGGGTTAATTCTTTAGCTTTTGTAAAATCAATTATTTATTATCTACGTTAATTAAAATTTATTGTTATCTTCAATTAAGGTTTTGCTGTTAACAGCAATTAATATTTTATTGTTCCATTGCAGACAGCCATTCCTCGACTGTGTCAATAAACTTTCCAGTAGAATATTTATTTACATAATCTTCATAGTACTGCTTTGCATAGTTATCTTTGCCAAGCAGCTGATAAGAGCGAGCCAGATAATAAAGTGCTTCTTCATTTTCTGCATCCTCTTCATAAGCAAGCTTAAGCATAGAATTGGCATTTTCGTAGTCATCTTTATCAAGATATGCCTTTCCCTTTTTAAGAAGCTCATCTCCTGAATAGGTCACATCAAGGATGTCAGGGTAAGCCTTCAAAACCATATCATAAAGTGACTGTGCTGCATCTGCCTCAAGCTCTGCATCACTTACTGCAAGAACATACTGCTTCAGCATATAAAGACTGAAATCATCAGGCTCTTCATCAGCTGAAGTAATTTCTTCATAGTAGGAAACGAGCTTGAGCACATTATCGTAGTACTTCTCGCCCTGAAGCTCATCAATGGTATCCTGATAATTATCAGCATTTCTGTCAAGGACTTCTATCTTTGACTGAAGTGATTCATTTTCTGTTTCTAAGGATTCCATGTCAGAAAGATATTGAGCAATTTCACTATTATATTTTTTCTCAACATTCAGTCTGTCATAATTATAGGACTGCTTAATGCCGGGAACGATAAGGAAATATACAACCATTATTCCAACCAGGACACCTGCGAGCAGACTTACAAAAACTCTATAATCCGGACCACTTTCTTCGTAATTGTAGTGTGGTGTAATTGACTGCTTTGTCTTGCCTGCAAGAATTATCTCAGCATCCTTGTCTGCTTCTGTCTTTTCAGCCATACTGACACTTACGGAAAGATTTTTATATCGCATGTCACGAATCAGCTTCATGTAACGAAGCGAGACCGGATTAGCGATATCTGTCTTCAGACTCCTTTTAAGGCATCTTCTCGCCCTGTCATAGTCCTCATTTTTAATATAAATAAGAGCAAGCAGCTGCCATGCCTTTACATAGTCAGGATTGTGGGAAACAGCCTTCTTTAACTGAATAAGAGCTAAATCATCTCCACCCTGTCTCATAAGATTAAGGCCGGAATTATATTTGCGAATGGCATTTTTATAGTGACTGAACTTTACACTATTGCCCTTGATGGTTGCGATATATTTTTCTGCCATCGGATTATTTTCTTTATAATGCTTGGAAATAATCCACTGCTTTAGAGCCTCAGCAGCCTCACCCACCTCAAAATAGCAAAGACCAAGAAGGTTTCTGGCTTCGGTAAAGCTCTTTTCAAGTGCAGTTGCCAGCCTAAGATTGTCAATTGCACCACTCAGGTCACGAAGCTTCGCCATTTCAAGACCTTTATTATAGTAAAAGCAGGCCATCTTATGAGCCCTCTTTTTCATGGTGAGATTATAGCCACAGGCATCACAAATATTTTTTTTATTTGAAACTACAGCTCCACAATTTGGACATATCATTTGTTTCTGGTATCCTTCCTGTTTGGCATCAACGCTTCAAGGATATCGGCAACATCCATATCCCTGCTTTCAAGAACAGCCTCCTCGGCCTGCTCAATTTCAAGTGAAGGGGTAAACCTAGCTACTTCCTCTTCAAAATTAAACATAAGGCAAAACCTCCATGATTTCAAGCCCCTGACTCAAAATTTAGTCAGAAGCGAGTGATAATTTGGGACACAAATAGACAATTATCTGCTTAGTATAGGTAAGCGGATCGCCCTACTATGATTATATATTTATGTCACCTGCATATACTTTTATATTGTGATTAATTTTTTTAATTGTAGTAATAATAAAAAGCTAAGGTTTGTTACTTTAACTTTTGTCAAAAGGGCCAGCAGCTTTGCTGCTGACTAAGGCTTGCACAAAATCAAACATGAAAGCCGTAGGCTTTCAGTGTTGATTATTGTGCAAGCAGTTCTCATCCTGAAAGGATGAGAACCCTTTTGACACTGATGCTTGGAGCAATTACTAATTCAAAGCGGATATTCGCAATCCGCTTCGCTACTTGCTCATAACCTTAAAGCCACTTCGTGGCTCATCAGTAGGAGTCCAGCCTCCTACTGATGCTGAAAAGTCCCTACCCCCGCTTAAGAAGCGGGGGACTTTTCAGATAAGGTTAAAATATTATCTTTAAAAATTTCATTATTGTCAAAAATATACTACAATCAAGCAACTGTTATTGACCATATTAAAAGCATTACTTTCCAAGATGAGCAAGTCTTTCCTCTACCTGAGAAAGCATTGCCTGGTACTTTTCAAGCTTTGCTTTTTCCTCTTCAACCTTTGCTGCAGGAGCCTTGCTTACAAATTTTTCATTTGAGAGCATTCCGGTTGAACGTTTGATTTCACCGGTGAGTCTGGTCTGCTCCTTGGTAAGTCTTTCGATTTCTTTATCGATATCAACGAGGTCGGCAAATGGAATATAGAGTACTGCATTTGGTATTACTGCTGATACTGCATCTGCATCAATTCCTGTTTTATCAGACTGAATTACTACCTCTGAAGCATAGCCGAGTGTTGCGAAGAATACTTTTCCTCTTTCAAAGATTTCTCTTGTATGAGCATTCTCTGAAACAACAACTGTCTTAGCCTTTCTCGAAGGTGGTACATTCATACCTGTTCTAAGGGCTCTTATAGCCTTAACTGCTTCCTTAATGAGTCCGGTTGCTTCTTTTTCTGCCTGATAATTGCGTGCTTCACTGTAAACAGGCCAGTCTGAAATCATGATTGAGGTGTCAGAGGTTAATGTGCCTTCTGCCTCTTTAAGTGTGCAGTAAATTTCTTCTGTAATGAATGGCATATATGGATGAAGGAGCTTGAGTGCATCCGTAAGAACGGTTCTTAGTGTCCAAATGGCTGCCTTCTTTGTTTCAGTCTCATCGCCATAAAGTCTAGGCTTAACCATCTCAATATACCAGTCACAAAGCTCTTCCCAAATGAAGTCATAAACCTTCTGAGCTGCTACGCCGAGCTCGTATTTGTCAAGATTTTCAGTAACTGCCTTAACAACATCATTACATTCAGCAAGAATCCACTTATCTGCATCAGTAAGCAGGTCTTCAGAAACAGAAGCTACCTTGCCGGCTTCGCCCATCTGTTCCATGTTCATCATGATGAAACGGCTGGCATTCCAAACCTTGTTTGCGAAGTTACGGCTTGCTTCGATACGTTCCCAGTAGAAACGCATATCATTACCGGGTGCATTACCTGTAATGAGTGTAAATCTAAGTGCATCTGCACCATATTTATCAATTACTTCAAGCGGATCAATACCATTTCCGAGAGACTTACTCATCTTACGTCCCTGGCTGTCTCTTACAAGTCCATGAATAAGGACAGTATCAAATGGAACCTCGCCTGTATGCTCAAGACCGCTGAACATCATTCTGATTACCCAGAAGAAGATGATATCATAGCCTGTTACAAGCGTGCTTGTAGGATAGAAATAATCGAAATCATCTGTCTTTTCAGGCCAGCCAAGTGTTGAAAATGGCCAAAGTGCTGAGGAGAACCAGGTATCAAGAGTATCCGGATCCTGTCTCATTTCTTTTCCACATTTTGGACACATACATGAGTTTTCCTTTGTAACTACCATCTCACCACAGTCATCACAGTAGAAGGCAGGTATTCTATGACCCCACCAAAGCTGTCTGGAAATACACCAGTCCTTGATATTTTCAAGCCAATGATAATAGGTCTTGTCAAAATGCTCCGGAACAAACTTTGTCTTTCCTGTCTTTACTGCTTCAATTGCAGGCTTTGCAAGAGGCTCCATCTTTACGAACCACTGCTTTGAAACTCTAGGCTCTACTGTTGTTCCACAACGGTAGCAGGTTCCTACATTATGGCTGTATTCTTCGATTTCAGTAAGTGCACCACATTCTTTGAGGTCATTTACAATTGCTTCTCTTGCCTCATAACGGTCCATGCCTGCATACTTAGGATAGTCATCAACAATCTTA
>CAZVBH010000066.1:0-12872 GCA_964625275.1 uncultured Lachnoclostridium sp. | reverse complement strand
TGAAGATATTTTAGAATTTCATGTGAGATTTGAAAAAATTCACCCTTTTCAGGATGGAAATGGACGCGTTGGAAGACTAATTATGTTTAAGGAATGTCTTAAATATAACATTGTTCCGTTTATTATTGAAGATAACTTGAAAATGTTCTACTACCGCGGATTGAAAGAGTGGTATGACGAAAAAGGCTATCTAACTGATACCTGTCTGACAGCTCAGGATAAATATAAAGCTTATCTGGATTATTTTCGAATTAATTATTAAAGAATAAGGTTATATTATGTCCATTGTGGCAAATAAAATTTAAAAGGAGAAATTAAGTATGGAAAAACATTCACTAAGGGAGCTTATTGGAAGCAAGAAAGCCCTGCTTCATGGTCGTACAGCTTCAATAATTAACAATAATAAAGTTGGTGAAGATGTTAAAGATGGTTCAGTTGTCCTTTTTTGGACTGGGGCAGCTTTAGAATTTAATGTCACCGGTTCATTATTCAATATTGAACTCTATTCAGATTATGATGTCTATGAGCAATGGATATCAGTCTATGTAAATGGTGCTTTCATACAGAGGTTAATGCTGCCTAAGGGTAATCATGTTGTCGAGTGCTATCGTAATATGAATCCTGAAAATGTAAAAAATGTACGTATTGTAAAAGAAGTTCAGGCAATGTCTGATGATAAATCAGCATTACTTCTTGGAGTATCGGCAGAAACTGATGGTGAGTTTAAGGATGTATCTGAACGTGATTTAAAGCTTGAATTTATTGGTGACAGTATAACTTCTGGCGAGGGATGTATAGGTGCAAAGCCTGAGCTTGACTGGATTTCTATGTTCTTTGGTGCATCCTTCAGTTATTCATTTATGACTGCAAAAGCTCTGAATGCCGATTATCGAGTGTTCTCACAATCTGGCTGGGGACTTTTATGTGGTTGGGATGGAAATCCATATCATAGCCTTACAGAGCATTACACAAAGATATGCAGCCTTCTTTCAGGTGATAAGCAAAAAGCCTGTGGCTCAGCAAATGAAAATGATTTTGAAAGCTGGCAGCCGGATGCAGTAATTTTGAATCTTGGAACAAATGATTATAGTGCATTTACAGGACCGGAGTGGAAGGGCGAAGACGGAGAAACCTTTAATCTGAAATTAAATGAAGATGGCAGCTTTGAAAAGAATTCTAAAGCACTTTGGATTAGTGCGGCAGACCGATTTATAAGAATTATCAGAGAGAAAAACCCTAAGGCCAGAATTATCTGGGTATTTGGAATGCTGGGAAATGGACTAGTGCCATTGATTCAAGAAACTCTCGATAACTATACTAAGGCAACAGGAGATAATAATGTATCCTTAGTGCTTGTGCCGGATACGAATGATGAAACTGTAGGCTCAAGAATGCATCCCGGTGTAAAAGAACATGAAATAGCAGCAGACTTAGTAATTAAAGAAATCAGAAAATTTGTAACTGAATAATATTAGCTATAAAATAATATTTAAAAAATATTATCTAAGAAATTTTAGCTACGAAATTTGGCGAGAAATTTTAGCCATGTATATTGAAAAATTATATAACCTGAGGTGGGACAAATGAAAAAAAAGCTCTTAACAGTAGTAATGCTATCGGCACTCTTAGTAGGAGGCTGTGGACAAAATTCAGAAAATGTATCTGACACAGTGACACCTACAGCTACAGCAGATGATGCAGACAATACAGCAAATGATAATTCAGATAATTCTTCCAGTGATGATTCAGTAAATGAAAGCACTGACTCAACAGATGGAACATCTGAAGACACTACTGAGAATAAAGATTCTGAAGTAACTGCAGAATATGATTATGATGATTCAGACTTTTTAGCAAGTATTGTACGAGATGAAAATACAAAGCTAATTGCAATAACAATTGATGACGGCCCTGATGGCGATGGCACAGCCGCTTATCTGGATGTTATTGAAGAAGCAGGAATTAGAGCAACCTTTTTTGTAATGGGCAAATATTTATCCTCTAATGGAGACCAGCTTGTAAGAATGATTGAAGATGGTTGTGAAGTAGGAAATCATTCATATAATCATGACTATCTTACCAAAATGACAACTGATGAAATAACAGACGAAATTCAGAGTACAAATGAAGAAATAGAAGAAATATTACCAGGCTATACAGTAAAATATGTAAGAGCGCCTTATTTTTCCTATAATGAAGATGTCTATAATACAGTAAATGCGCCACTCATAGATGCCGCTCTTCAAGAAAGTGGTACTGATTATGACGCAACCAGCTCCGTTTTAATGGGCGCTTCAGATGGAGACATAGTTTTACTCCATTCATGGAACACAGCCTCAATGGAAGCGTTAAGAGACGCAATACCAACTCTACAGGAACAAGGCTTTATATTTGTAACAGTTTCCGAATTGTTCGAGCTTCAGAATATAACACCTGTTGAAGGAGTAGTATATAGAAATGTATCATACAACAGAGGAAGTGAATATGTAGAAACAGAAGTTCTCTCAGACGAAGAAGGCTATTCCGATGGCGTATGGGATACCTGGAGCCCGGCAGTAACTCTCGATAATACAAAAATCCAGAATATGACTGAAGACATGGCAGTAAAAGTAGAATATACATCAGCCTCAGCACCATGTATGGTACTCCAATCCTTCACAACAGGCAGCAGCTGGTGCCAGATTGAATGTTCCTTCGATGACGGACAAAACGCATATTTCACCTATGAAGATTTAATGTCTAACTTCGAAGACCTTACACTCTGCGACACAGCCTTCATATATCCATGGGGCTCAGAGATAACAGTATCAAAAGTATCTCTAGTCTCGATGTGTAACTAACTAATTAAAAATGTTACATAAAAAAACTCCTTACCATGCAAATGGTAAGGAGTTTTTTTGAGTTTCTTATCTCAAAATTTTAAAGCACTTTATTCAAGTTCAAAGGCACCTGTATAGAGCTGATAGTATGTTCCCTTAGCAGCTATAAGTTCATCATGACTACCTCTTTCAATAATACGACCATGGTCAAGAACCATAATAGCATCAGAATTCTGAACTGTAGAAAGTCTGTGCGCAATTACAAATACAGTTCTGTTCTTCATAAGAGCATCCATACCCTTCTGAACAAGAGCCTCTGTACGAGTATCGATAGAAGAGGTTGCCTCATCAAGAATCATAACCGGAGGATCTGCAACAGCCGCACGCGCAATACTTATTAACTGACGCTGACCTTGTGAAAGGTTAGAACCATTTGCATTGAGCATTGTATTGTATCCATCAGGAAGTCTGGTAATGAAATCATGTGCATTAGCAAGCTTAGCAGCAGCAATACATTCCTCATCAGTAGCATCAAGCTTACCATAACGGATATTATCCATTACTGTACCGGTGAAAAGATTTACATCCTGTAATACAACACCAAGGCTTCGTCTAAGATCATTCTTCTTAATCTTATTGATATTAATATTGTCATAACGAATCTTACCGTCAGCAATATCATAGAATCGGTTGATAAGGTTAGTAATAGTAGTTTTACCTGCACCCGTAGCACCAACAAAGGCAACCTTCTGACCTGGCTTGGCATAGAGTGAAATATTGTGTAATACAGGCTTTCCAGGCTCATATTCAAAATCAACATCAAATAAACGAACATCACCTGTAAGCCTTGTATAGGTAATAGTACCATCAGCCTGATGTGGATGCTTCCAAGCCCACATACCTGTTCTTTCCTTACATTCAACGATTTCACCGTTTTCTTCTCTACAGTTAACGAGGGTAACATAACCTTCATCAGTTTCAGGCTTCTCATCAATGAGACCTAAGATACGTTCAGTTCCTGCAAGAGCCATAGCAACAGAGTTAATCTGTTGAGAAATCTGATTAATTGTACCTGTAAACTGCTTAGTCATACCAAGATATGATGCAACAACAGGTATAGTAAGAGAAGCAGTAATAGTTCCATGAACAATATTCTGAATAGAAATATTTGGAATGTTAAAGCCTGAACAAATAAGGAAGCCACCTGCAAATGCAGTTAGTACATAGAGAATATTTCCAATGTTACCCATGATTGGACCGAAAATATTACCATATCTGTTAGCAAGCTCAGCATCATGGAAGAGTGATTCATTTAATTCATCAAATTGCTTTTCAGAATCCTCTTCATGATTGAAGACCTTAACTACCTTCTGACCATTCATTGTTTCTTCAATACAACCCTCAACTGCACCGAGAGATTCCTGCTGACGAATAAAGTATTTAGCAGACTTTCCACCGATTGATTTAGTTACCTTTGACATAACGAAGATTGCAAGGATAACAATAATCATGAGGTCAATACTGTAAAATAACATTACAAGTATGAGAGCAGTAATTGTAAGTATAGTTGAGAATGCCTGAGGAAGACCTTGAGAAATAAGCTGTCTTAAGGTATCAACGTCATTTGTATAGTGACTCATGATATCGCCATGAGTGTTAGTATCGAAATATTTAACAGGAAGATCCTGCATAGCATTGAACATTCTTGTTCTTATATTATGCAAAAAGCCCTGCGTAATTCTAGCCATTAAAAGACCTTGAATAGTAACTGCAATTAAGGCACATGCATAAAGAATTATCATTGTGGTAACTGCACTTACAATCTTTGGCTTAGAATCAGCCCAACCGGTTGTAAGTCCATCTTGTATTATAGTAGTAAGTCTTTCAATATAAATTGAAGGAAGAACACCTACAATTGCAGAAACAATGATACAGACAACAACTACAGAAAGATGTACCGGATAATCCTTGAAGAGCATCTTAAGTATTCTCTTAAGATTGTCAGGATTAATTTTAGTACCGGGAGCCATTGCCCTAGGACCACCCGGACCACGTCTAGGTCCCATTGGTCTTTTAACGGAAGATGAATTTTCATTACTCATTATTGTCACCTCCAGCTTTATTTTGTGAATAGTAAACTTCCTTGTAAATTTCATTAGTAGCAAGAAGCTCTTCATGAGTTCCAAGTCCATTTATAGTACCATTATCCATAACAATAATCTTATCAGCATCCTGAACTGATGAAATTCTCTGGGCAATGATAATTTTAGTTGTATTAGGAATTTCTTCTCTGAATGCCTTTCTAATAAGGGCATCAGTTTTAGTATCAACAGCAGAGGTTGAATCATCCAAAATAAGAATCTTAGGCTTCTTTAAGAGAGCTCTGGCAATACAAAGTCTCTGCTTCTGACCACCAGACACATTTGAACCACCCTGTTCAATATGAGTTTCATACTTATCAGGGAAGGTCTGTATAAATTCATCAGCCTGTGCAAGCTTACAAATTCTCTGAATTTCTTCATCGGTAGCGTTTTTGTCACCCCAGCGAAGGTTTTCATTAATTGTGCCTGAGAAGAGGATGTTCTTCTGAAGAACAACGGATACCTGATCTCTAAGCTCTTTAACATCATAATCTCGAACATCAACGCCACCGACCTTAACTGAACCGTCAGTAACATCGTAAAGACGTGAGATAAGCTGAATAAGACTTGATTTACTAGATCCGGTACCACCGATGATGCCAACAGTTTCACCGGATTTGATATGAAGATTGATGTCAGAAAGTGCATTTCTTTCGGCTCTTTCAGAATACTTGAAATTTACGTCGCAAAAATCAATACTACCATCCTTAACCTCCATTACAGGATTTTCAGGATTCTTAATTGAGCTTTCTTCATCCAGTACTTCAACAATACGTCTGGTTGATTCGCCAGCCATTGTTACCATAACGAAAATCATGGAAAGCATCATAAGACTCATTAAAATCTGCATAGAATAGGTAATAAGACTGGTAAGGTTACCAACACCCATCTGAGTAGCATTAGAGCTAATAATTATCTTTGAAGAAAAATAGGAAATAAGTATCAAAGATGCATAAACGCAAAAATTCATAAGAGGAGCATTGAAGGCCAGAATAGATTCAACATGAGTAAAATCGTTCTTTACTTCAGCTGAAGCCTTACCAAATTTTTCCTTCTCATAGTCTTCACGAACAAAGCTCTTTACAACACGCATACCCTTAACATTTTCCTGAACTGAATTATTAAGTGCATCATACTTCTTAAAAATTCTTCTGAATATAGGCATAGCTTTTATGGCAATACCAATAAGACCACAGCCGAGAATAGGGATAATGGCTGCAAATACCCAGGCAACATTTCCACCAATCTTAAATGACATGATGAATGCAAAAATAAGCATCAGAGGACAACGTACAGCAGTTCTGATAATCATCATGAAAGCATTTTGTACATTAGTAACGTCAGTTGTCAGACGGGTTACGAGAGAAGATGTTGAAAAATTGTCGATGTTATTAAATGAAAAGCCTTGAACCCTGTAAAAAAGCTCTTTACGAAGATTCTTGGCGAATCCTGCTGAAGCAGTAGCACAAAACCAACCTGACATACATCCGAATGTCAGTGAAAGCATGGCGACACAAAATAGAAGAATACCATACTTAAGGATGGTATTCATTTCGCAGCCATTTTGTATACTATTGATGAGACCGGTGGTAAATAAAGGAATAATACATTCACAAACTACCTCGCCGACCATCATAATTGGAGTGAGAACAGTTGGTTTTTTATACTCACGCAGACAGGATAAGAATTTTTTGATCATACAGATCCTCCTTATCGCAAAATTATTTTTAATAAAGCTTAATGAGCAAATATTCTCATTGTTTACTCATAAACCTTAAGGCCACTAAGTGACGCATTCAGTAGGAGTTAAAAACTACTGATGATGATTACAATCTTTGATTATGTACCGATTGCACACAAATGTAATCTTAGATTATATAACATAAATATAGGATGATTTCAATAGAATTTCAATAATTTTATAAATTTTTTATTTCATAAAAGAAGGAGTCTAATACAAAATCTTGTATCAGACTCCTAAATTATTACAATTAGTTGTTAATTAGATGATTTATCTCATAAGCTGACAAACAGCTTATTGATAATTACTGAACCTCGATTGATGTGATATGAGCATTTACACCCTCATACCAGTACATGAAGCCCTCAAGATCGATTACATCACCAACATTAAGGCTTTCAGCTGCCTTATAAACGTCTGTAGATGAATCGCAGAGATAAGACTCAATTACAACCTGATATGTAACATCATCGAGTGAAACATTGAAGTAAATATCATCACCCTCTGAACCTGAACCATCCCAGTTGAAGAGATATGCATCACCTTCATCATTTACAGCCTCAACAGTTACACCTGTGAATGAGAAGAATTCATTCTGATGTTCCTTAAGAGCATCCTCATCAGCAAAATCTGCTGTTAAATCAGTAGCTTCTGCAACGTAATTTCCTTCTTCAATTTCAAAAGTAGCATCAACGATTTCAACCTCGCCTGACCACTCTGACTTATAGCCTGTAACCTTGATTTTTGTTCCTGTAGGAATCTGATCATATTCTTCCTCAGTACAGCTCATGTTATATGCAAAGTAAGCACCATCAGCATCAGCAAGATAAACAGTAGCTGTATTATCCCACCATGACTGCTTAGCCTGAACATAAGCTTCGATTGTAACTTCTGTATCAAGATCAGCAGCTACATACTCATCATATGTTAATACACCTTCTGATTTAACTGTAGTATCATCAGCTGTAGTATCATCAGCAGTTGTATCATCAGCTGTTGTGTCATCAGCAGCTGTGTCATCAGCTGTTGTGTCATCAGCAGCTGTATCATCAGCTTCAGTAGCAGCAGCTGTAGGAGCTGGAGTAGGTGTAGCTGAGGTATCTGAATCATTTGATCCACATGCTGTTAAACCAAATACAAGTGTTAAAGCTAAAGGTACTAAAATTTTCTTTCTCATTTTTGAGTTCCTCCTTAAATTAGAAAACATAGGTGACAAGACACCTGTAAATCCCTTTTAAACTTATTATAGTCATTATTTATTTTAATGCAATAGGCTAATTGCTACGTTTTTTTCGCAAAAACTGAATAACCATGTACAAAATGATGAAAATCCAAGTGATACCAAGTACAGCAATGAGTGCCTTGGACATTTTTGGTAATTCACCGAGCTTTTGTTTGCCTTCAGAGCCTGACGCAATTTGGTCTAGTCTGTAAAGAGAATTTGTATCATCATAAAGAGTTGAAATGTATTCAGCATTTACATCCTGTTTTCTCTTGACGGCTTTTGTTACACCTTCAATAAGACTGCCTGCGGCATCTCGCAGAGAAGCAGAACCATTAAATACATTAGTTACAAAAGTATTATCGATATTATTAAGCAAGAGCTTGGTAGCATCGAGCTTGATTTTATAGTAGGTTTCATTGTCCTCACCGGCACGAGAAAGATAATCCTGGTATTCATCAGAATTTTGAGCCTTAGCAGTTACCGGAATATAGCCTTCAGTTTCAGCATAGGAAATCTGAACCTCATTAGTTAAAAGAAATTCTGCAAATAACCAAGAGGCAAGAACCTCATTAGAATCCTCTTTGTTAAAAATACATATTGAAGGACCTTGTGAAATCATTTCGGGATTTTCGGTGTCATACTGTGGTATAGGTCTTACAACAGTTTCAAAATCCACTAAAGTATCATCGCTGATATCTGAGAGAGGAGCATCAGTTCCCATCCAGGTTGAGCCTGCAGTTGAATCAATTGCAAAAATACATTGTCCTTTGTTTAAGAAGTTTGCAGGATAGCTGGAAATCTTAAAGGTAGAAAATGCACCTGATTTTGCATGCTCGGCCACTGTATTCAAAATATCAGAGGTTGTATCGTTAAAAATTTCTATTTGACCATCATAGGTTGAATATCCTGCATCCAACTGCTTAAGCATTTGAATTAGCATATTGTCAGTGGATTTATAAATAAAAGGAATAAGAACATTCTGACCGTTAACAATGTAATTGCCATTAGAATCCTGCGCCAGGGCTGCTTCAGAAACCTCCCAAATAAAGTCCCAGGTAAGTACATCAGGAACCTCATAGCCTAATTTTTCTACATATGTTTTGTTAATATAGCAGGCTTCGGTTGAACGCATAAATGGAAGAGCATAGGTATATCCGTTGATATAGCACTCGTCCATATACTTTTCAATCATTTCATCAGCTGTTGGTGAATCAAATTTAAGCTCTGAACCACCAAGCCCATATTTTTCATTATTAATAAGGTCGTCGAGAGGAACTACTGTGTCCTCGCCTGTCAGATAGGTTGCAATATGGTCAGGATATGTAATACAAACATTAGGTGTTGTATCTGTAGCTATATTAGTGATTACATCATTATAAATTTTACTGTAATCGGTATATAGCTTAAGCGTTACTGTTATATTAGGATACAGCTCCTCAAAATCAGAAATTGCCTGCTTATAAATTTCTGTCTGAGTTATATTTGTATCATTTTTTGCCCAAAATGTGATTTCGTAATTCTTTGAGGTATCGAACTCATCAGGAGTGGTAAAGGCAATTGTTTCTTTATTCCCATGACAGCCGGTAAAAAGAGTAGCAGTCATTGCACAGATAAGTGCGCCTGCAATTATTTTTTTGAATTTTATCAACCCTTTGTACCTCCTCGTGACACGCCCTCCATAATCTTTTTATGGAAGATTAGGAATATAATGATAAGTGGCAGAGATATGATTACTACTGCCGCCATCATGGCAGGTATATTTTCACGACCAAAGCCATTTTCTCTGATTTCCTGAATACCATTTGAAACGAGAAAATAATTTTGGTCATCTGTTATAAGTCTAGGCCATACATAAGAATTCCAACATTCTATAACCTTCAAAATAATTATAGTTATAATGGTTGGACGACAGATCGGTATCATAACCCTGGTCAGATATCTGAAATCAGAGGTGCCATCAACCTTTGCTGCATAGTAGAGATTGTCAGGAACCTGAGCAAAATTTTCCTTTAACAGATAGATATAAAATACTGATGCGACCGAAGGTAAAATAAGTCCTGCGAAGGTATTACGCATGTCCATATTAGTAATTGTTACATAATTAGTAATGATAACCAGCTCATTAGGAATCATCATCATTGAAAGGAAAATCATAAAAACAAGATTTTTTCCTCTGAATTGTAATCTCGCAAAAGCATAAGCCGCAAGAACAATTACAACAAGCATAATAGCTGTAGTACCTACTGTGAATATGACAGTATTTAAAAGGTATTTTCCTAAAGGTACTGATGTAAAGGCATCAGAATAATTTTGAAGAGTGGGTGAGGTTGCAATGAACTTAGGCACATACTCTGAGTTATATGCACTATAGCTCTTGATTGAAGAAAGTACCATCCAATAAAAAGGAAAGAGAACAATTACAGCCCAAAGTGTCAGAAAGAAATATACAAATATTTTTTGAACAATATTCTGGATTTTTGAACGTCGTTCTATTTTCTCAAGTGTTAACTTTTCGTCCATTTGTCTCCTCCTTTCTAATAATATACGTGCTTTTTACTGTAAAGAAGATTGATACAGGTTATAGTAAGCACGATTACGAAAAGAATTATTGCAGCAGCCGAAGCAAAAGAAGGATATCCACCACTGTTGCCATAGAGCATATCATATACATATCCGACAATGGTATTCATGCCTGCTGTATTTAAGTCTGTACCGAAGAGTGCAACTGCATCGGAATAGGCCTTGAAAGCGCCAATAAATCCGGTGATGATAAGATAGAATACCATCGGTGAAATCATAGGAAGTGTAATTCTTCTGAAAATTCGACCTTTACTTGTTCCATCGACTCTTGCAGCATTGTAGTAATCCTGATTAACGGATGCAAGAGCACTCGTAAGTATAAGTACCTTAAATGGCATTACAATCCATATAGTATAAATGCACAATACCATCATTTTAGCCCAGTATGGACCATCAATAAAGTCTACAGAGCTTCCACCGAAGAAGCTTATCATCATATTTATAAGACCGTCAGAGTAAGCTGTCTTCTTAAAAAGAATCATGAATACCAGTCCTACTGCAAGTGTGTTAGTTACATAAGGAAGAAAATAAATTGTCTGGTAAAGATCTCTTAGTGGCTTAATGGAGCTCAGTGCCAATGAAATGAGTAGTGCAAGTCCTGTAGAAACAGGTACAGTAATAATTACTAAAATTAAAGTGTTTTTAAGTGCCTGCAGAAAATATGTATCGTGCAGAACATATGAGTAGTTATATAGTCCATAGCCATAGTAATTTTGTGACGCAAAATTATAACCCTCTTCAAATGAGTAAATAAATACGTCAATAAGAGGATAGACCATAAAAATTCCAATAAAAATTATGGCAGGCAGAAGATAGAGCCAGCCTTTTAAATTGTTTTTCTCCATAATTTAATCTCCGATTAAATGTAAATTCTTTCTTCGGTTTCAGCACTAAAGACAAATATTTTGTTTGGCTTAATTCTGAAACTTATTTCAGAAGATACATTTGAAAAATCAGTATCTGAATTAACTATTGATCTAATTGTCGTGCTTATTGCAGCAGGATGGTTGGAAACGATACTCATATCACGTCCCATTACCTCAGTATGGTTTAAAGTACAGTGAAGAGAACCACCGGCCTCAGGAATAAATCCTTCAGGTCTTATAGCTGCAAAAACCTCTTGACTGGTTACTCCATTTGCAGACATTATTTTATCATTACCTATATATAGGAATCCATTTTCAATTCGACCTTTAAATACATTAATAGGAGGAGTGCCAAGGAATTTAGCAACGAAAAGATTTGCCGGATTGTCATAAACCTCCTGTGGTTTACCAATTTGCTGAAGAATACCATCTTTCATAAGTACAATCAGGTCAGAGATACTCATGGCCTCATCCTGGTCATGTGTTACGAATATTGTAGTGATTTTTGTTTCAGTCTGAATTCGTCTTATTTCTTCTCTTGTTTGAAGCCTAAGTCTTGCATCAAGATTGGAGAGTGGTTCATCGAGTAAAAGAACTCGTGGAGTTTTTACAAGTGCTCTGGCAATGGCAACTCTTTGCTGCTGACCACCGGATAATTCATTTGGTTTTCTGTCAAGAAGCTCATCTATTTGAACGAAGCTGGCAGCTTCAGCAACCTTTTTAGCAATTTGCTCCTTAGTCAGCTTTTCTGAACCCTTTAAATTTTCAAGAGGAAATGCAATATTTTTTCTTACTGTCAGATGAGGATAAAGTGCATAATTTTGGAATACAAGCCCAACACCTCGATTTTCAGGTGGAAGATTTGTAACATCAATGTCACCAAAAAGAATTTTACCACTTGTAGGCTTAAGAAGACCACAAATGAGATTGAGAGTGGTACTTTTACCACAGCCGGAAGGACCAAGGAGACCTACAAGCTTACCATCTGGAATCTCAAAATTGAAATTATTTACAGCAATCACTTCCTTAGAGGACTGCTTGCCTCTGGCAGGAAATGCTTTAGTAAGATTTTCTAATACGACTTTCATGGGGCATCCTTTCTATAAATAAATATGTAATTGCATACAAAACAAATTTTAGTATACACCTTTTTCATAAAATTTTAAAGAGTCAAAAAAGATTAAGCATTGCTACCTTATTTAAGTTTCAAAGTGGGTTGACTAATTAGTTTAAATAAGGTAAATTATTAGAGGTTAAATGAAATTTTGCGCTTTGCGCTTACATAAAGAAAAGAGGAAGAGAAATGGCAATTTACGATCCAAAAGTAATTGAAAAAAAGTGGCAGTCCTACTGGGCTGAGCATGAGACTTTTAAGACAGATGTTTGGGATTTTTCAAAGCCTAAGTTTTATGCACTTGATATGTTTCCATATCCTTCAGGTGTTGGCCTTCATGCAGGTCGTTCGGAGGGCTATACGGCAACTGATATTGTTGCACGTAT
>CAZVBH010000065.1:0-12972 GCA_964625275.1 uncultured Lachnoclostridium sp. | reverse complement strand
CTTTAAGGTTATGAGCAAGTAGCGAAGCGGATTGCGAATATCCGCTTTGATTTTGCATACTGTTTATAAGTTATTACTACAACCTCTTGTATTTACCAAAACCCTGCTACTATAACTGGGGGTTGACTAAATTTCTGTAATATGTTAAGATACATATTACAAAAATATTACAGAAATGTTACGAGAGGTTTTATGATTAACGAAGTAAAAACTAAAATTATGCTCGCTATTCTTACAGTCTGTATGGCAGTTGGTATCAGTGGCATAGTTGTAGGACTTATTCCGGTAAAGAATAATACAACTAATGACAATTCAGCTGTTACAGCTCAGGGCGATATTACAGAGACTCCACCGGAGCTTTTAACAAATACAATGGATATTAATGGAGAGCTTCCACCGGCAGAAGACGGCTATACAAAGGTTGATGTTGGAGAGCCGGTAGCAGTTCCAAGTGAGGATGAAATTAAGGCAGAAGAAGAGGCAGAGAAAGCCGCAAAGCTCACTACAGCTAAGAGCCAGACAGCTTCTGAAAGCTCAGAGGAGGTTCTTGTAGGAGATTTACTTGAACAGCCGGAGGATATCCTTCCGGATCCAACCAATACACCAATTCCTACAGCAACACCAATTCCTACTTCAACTCCTACACCGGAGCCAACCGCAGAGCCGACTGCAACCGCAGAGCCAACGGCAACGCCGCTTCCAACAGCGACGCCGGAACCAACTTCAACTCCAATTCCAGAGACAGCAGTAGCTTCTTCTGATATTGTTAAGTCGGCAACTAATGAGCAGCTGTTGACCTGTGTGATTGTTACCGAGGCAGGCGAGAGTGATTATTCAGAAATGCTTGCAGTGGCAAGTGTAGTTATAAACAGAATGAACAGAAACGGAGCTTCAATGTACAGTGTTATCACTCAGGCAGGTCAGTTTGGTGTTTATTCTAATGGTTCACTTGCAAGAGCTCTTGAAGCTTATATTTCCGGCAGCAGATCTTATTCAACTGCTCATCAGGCAGCTTTAGAGGTAATGAATGGCGGACCAACCGTAAGCTATACCAGCTTCAATTCTTATTCTTCCTACATGGAATCAAGTCAGCCAAGTGGTGAAAAAATTGGTAATACCTGGTTTTACTAAGAATTGACACTAAATAAAAAGTTTTTAAAAGATCATATATCTAGTCCCCGGTTTTTGACCGGGGATTTTTTTTACCCAACTACTTATCTAAAAAGCAGCTTTTCTACCTCAGACACTGCAATTATTACAATGCTCAGCCCTATCAAAACAACAACGGCAGCCGGACTAAGTGCAGACAGCTCAAACATCTTAGACAGCTTAGGAATGAATATTATACTTAGCTGAAGAAACGAGCAGAGGACAAATGAAAGTGCTACAAAAGGATTTGAGGCCTTAGAAGTAAATATTGATTTTTCACTTCTTAGATTAAAGGAATGCATAAGCTCACTCATTCCGAGAACAACAAAGCAGCCGGTCTGACCATAGCACAGATAGGCAATGAGAGAAACTGAAGCAATAAGAGCACCCTCAAGTATAATTTTAAAAATCATTACACCGGTAAAGGTTTTGCCTAAAAGATAGTCTGCGGAAGAGTTCATGACATCCCTTGACGGCTTTTCCATTCCAAGAGCAATTGCCGGTAAAGAGTCAGTAATTAAATTAATCCAAAGCAGCTGAATTGCTGCAAGAGGTGCCGAAAGTCCCATAACCAGTGCAAAAAGAACTGTCAGAATCTCACCGGTATTGCAGGAGAGAAGAAAATGGATTGATTTTCTTATATTATCATATATACCTCTGCCTTCAGCTATTGCATCTACCAGAGTTGCATAATTATCATCAGTAAGAATCAAATCAGCAGCCTCCTTAGCTACATCTGTTCCATTAATTCCCATTGCAGCACCGATGTCAGCGCATTTTAATGCAGGAGAATCATTGATGCCATCACCTGTCATAAGACATCGGTAGCCCAGTGCCTGGCAGGCCTTTACCAGTCTGACCTTGTGTATTGGCGACACTCTTGCAAAAATTGAGCATTTACCTACTGCATTTTTAAGCTCCGCGTCTGACATTTTGTCAATATCATTTCCGCTGAATGCAATACTGCTTTGAATACCAACTTGACCTGCAATAGCCTTTGCAGTATTTACATGGTCCCCTGTAATCATAATTGTACGGATACCTGCACGCGAGGCCTTAAAAATAGCACTCCTCACCTCAGGGCGTGGAGGGTCTAAAATTCCAAAAAGACCAATGAAATTGATTCCTTTTATCAAATTATTATATAACTCTTCATCCTTTTTATATTTGCTTTTAAGAAGCCTGTATTCCTCGTAAGGAATTTCTTTATAGGCAATGCATAAAACACGAAGTGCATTAGCTGTCATCTTATCATGTATGGAAATTGTTCCTGCGTTAACCTTATTGCAAAGAGGCATCAGTCTGTCAAAGGCACCTTTTACATAAATTTTCACCCTATCTCCATTACGATAAAGAGTGGCGCAGGCCTTTCTTTCTGAACTGAAGGGAAATTCATAAAGAGGCTTTTGGTCCCAATTAGTAGAATCACAAAAACCCTTTAAGTCAAAATTAGCAGAACCATAAAAATCCTTTTTGAGCTTAAAAATGGCTCGCTCTGTAGCGTCTGCCTGTTCTTCGTTTTTTTTGCAATTTGGTAAGGTATGCTGAAGAAGTCTGTCAAGTATTGCCGCTTCCTTTTGGCTGCTCAAAATTCCAGCACCCTTAATGCGAGACGAATCGCGCTTGTAAAGAAAATTACCGTCAGAAAAAGCAGTTACTGTCATTTTGTTGAGTGTAAGAGTCCCGGTTTTATCACTGCATATTATTCCGATTCCACCGAGAGTTTCAGCTGCTGAGAGATTTCTGATGATGCATTTCTTTCTTGAAAGCCTTACTACGCCGATACTAAGCATAATTGTTACAACGGCAGGAAGTCCCTCCGGAATAGCAGCAACGGCCAGACTTATACTTGTAAGAAACATTTCAAGAAGATTGTATTTTAAGTAAATTCCCAGACCGAATATTATTGCACATATTCCAAGACAGGATAACCCCAAAACCTTACTGACGCCATTCATTCTAATCATCAGCGGAGTTTTGGGAGCCTCACCGGAATCTAACATGTCTGCAATTTTTCCTATTTCAGTATTGCTTCCTGTTGATGTAATTACCGCACGTCCATGACCGGAATTGACAATTGTGGAAGAATAGAGCATGTTCCTTCTTTCCGCAAGTGGAGTATTTTCCGGACAGGCAAAGGATGCGTTTTTACCTATAGGAGTGCTTTCACCGGTAAGTGAGGCCTCCTGTGTTTCAAGTGAGGACGAAGAAATCAGCCTGGCATCGGCAGGTATGATACAGCCGGCGGAAATTTCAATTATGTCTCCCGGCACAAGCGAGGCAGCGGGAACCTTTACACTCTTTCCATCACATATTATTACTGAGTCAGGTAAGCTGCAGCTTTTAAGAGCAGTCAGAGCTTTCTCCGCCCTGACCTCCTGGAGCGTTCCGATAATGGCATTTACCATAAGAATTGTCAGAATAATTATTGGATCAGTTAAGTCAGGACTTCCACTAATCCATGAAGCATAATAGGAAAGAGCAGAAGCTGCCAAAAGAATGAAAATCATAAAATCCTTAAATTGTGAGAAAAAGACCAAAAGTCCACTCTTTTTATGTGCACTGGGAAGAGCATTTTCACCATATACGCCAATGCGCCTTTTTCGTTCCAAAGCTGAAAGACCTTTAAGTGCATCCGTATTCAGCTCCTTTAATACCAAATCCTTTGAGTAAGCATGATACTGAAAATCTTTAGGTAATTCATTATTCATGGACACCGCCCGGGTGGTGATGAACTAATATATGCAACAGATTGGCATTTTTATTCATTGGGAGCAGTAATAAAAACGTCGTAATGTCATTTTTTTTACTTGTAATGATTCTTAATGGGGGGTATAATTGAAGAAATATGTGCTTATACGCTTCCTGTGCTAAAGAAGCGCAATTACTGTACTTTTAAGTCCTAGTGACAAAATACATTACGAAAAGGAGATTTATCTCATGGCATTTATCGATGACATTAAAGCAAGAGCAAAGTCTTGCAAAAAGACAATTGTTCTTCCAGAGGGAATGGACAAAAGAACCTGGAATGCAGCAGTAACTGCAGTAAAAGAAGGCATTGCTAACGTAATCGTTCTTGCAACTGATGAAATGGTTGCAGACGCAGCAGCAGGCCTGGATATTTCAGGAATCAAAGTAATTAATCCAATTACGGCAGCAGAGCTTCCTGAATATGTAGAAGCTCTCGTAGAACTTAGAAAAGCAAAGGGTATGACTCCTGAAGAAGCTACAAGATTATTAGTAAGTGATTTCATGTACTATGCATGTATGATGGTTAAGCTTGGCGCAGCAGATGGTGTTGTTTCAGGTGCATGTCATTCAACAGCAAATACACTTCGTCCATCACTTCAGATAATCAAGACAAAGCCTGGCACAAAGCTTGTTTCAGCCTTCTTCCTTATGGTTGTTCCTAATTGTGAATATGGCGAAAATGGTATTTTCGTATTTGGTGACAGTGGTCTTGAGCAGAATCCTGATCCTGAGAAGCTTGCAGCAATCGCTATTTCATCAGCAGAGTCCTTCAAGCTTTTAACAGGCAAGGAGCCAAAGGTAGCTATGCTCAGCCATTCAACAAAGGGCAGCGCAAAGCATGCTGATGTTGATAAGGTAATTGAAGCAGGTAAGCTCGCAGTAGCTCAAAGACCTGACCTCGCAATTGATTATGAGCTTCAGGCAGATGCAGCAATGGTTCCTTCAGTAGGCGCAAGCAAGGCACCTGGTTCACCGGTAGCAGGACAGGCAAATGTACTTATCTTCCCAGACCTCGATGCAGGAAATATCGGCTACAAGCTTGTTCAGAGACTCGCAAAGGCAGAAGCCTATGGCCCAATCTGTCAGGGAATCGCAGCACCTGTTAATGACCTCAGTCGTGGTTGCTCAGCAGAGGATATCGTAGGTGTAATTGCTATCACATGTGTACAGGCACAGTAAGGAGAAATTAATGAAAGTTTTAGTTATTAACTGCGGTAGCAGCTCATTAAAATATCAGCTTATCAATTCAGAAGATGCTTCAGTACTTGTAAGTGGTCTTTGCGAAAGAATTGGAATTGACGGACGTCTTGTTTACAAGCCTGCAAATGGTGAGAAGAGAACCTTTGAGGATGCACTTCCTGACCATCAGGTAGCTGTAAGCAATGTACTTGCTGCAATCACAAATCCGGAATATGGTGTAATCAAGTCACTTGACGAGATTGATGCAGTAGGTCACAGAGTCGTACATGGTGGTGAGACCTTCAATAAATCAGTAGTAATTACTGATGAAGTAATAAAGGCAATTGAAGATTGTAATGACCTCGCACCACTTCACAATCCTGCAAATATTATCGGAATCAATGCATGTCGTTCACTTATGCCTAGTGTACCACAGGTTGCTGTTTTCGACACTGCCTTCCATCAGACAATGCCTGACAAGGCTTATATGTATGGACTTCCATATGAATATTATGAAAAATACAAGGTTCGTCGTTATGGCTTCCATGGAACCTCCCACAGCTATGTAAGCAAGAGAGTAATTGATGTTGCAGGACTAAATCCGGATAACAGCAAGGTAATCGTATGTCACCTTGGAAATGGTGCTTCAGTTTCAGCAGTTCTTAATGGAAAGAGCGTTGATACATCAATGGGACTTACTCCACTTGAGGGACTTGTAATGGGAACACGTTCAGGCGATATTGATCCTGCAATTGTTGAATTCATAGCGAAGAAGGAAAATCTCTCAGTTTCAGAGGTTATGACAGTACTTAACAAAAAGTCAGGTGTTCAGGGAATGAGTGGACTTACCTCAGATTTCAGAGACATCGATGCAGGAATTAAAGAGGGCAATGAGCGTGCAAGACTTGCTCGTGAGGTATTCTGCTATAAGGTTGCAAAGTATGTAGGAAGCTATGCAGCAGCAATGAATGGCGTTGATGCAATCGCATTTACTGCAGGAATTGGTGAAAATGATGGAGTTGTCAGAAAGGAAATCTGTTCTTATCTTGGCTTCCTCGGACTTACAATTGATGATGAGAAGAATGCAATAAGAGGAGAAGAGGTTGTAATTTCAACTCCTGATTCAAAGGTAATGGCTCTTACCATTCCTACTAACGAAGAATATGCAATTGCTTGTGAGACCACAGCACTCGTATAGATAAAAATTATAAAAATGTAAAGGGGGAATTATTATGCCAAGAAATCCAGGAAATGGAGGAGGCCATGGACCAGCAGGCGGTCCACATGGAGGACCTGGACCACATGGAGGACCTGGACCACATGGAGGACATGAGCCACATCATGGAGGAGTACTTCATGCAGTTGCTCATGCAGTAGTAGGAGGACCCGGACCAAGAGATCCACATTGTCCACCACCAAGAGATCCACATTGTCCACCGCCACCACCAAGGGACCCACATTGTCCACCACCACCAAGAGACCCACATTGTCCACCACCAAGGGATCCACATTGTCCGCCACCACCAAGGGACCCACATGGACCTGGACCAAGATGGTAGGAAAGGCCGGATTAATTAACAAACAGTAGAAATGTTTGAAAATTGATTATTGATAGTAAAAGACAACTCGTAGGCAGTAAAGCCGTTAATGGTTTTACTGTTTGCGAGTTAATCTTTAAAGATTACATGCTTATTGCAAAGGGAAAATGCATTTAGACAGCTAAATGTGATGGAGATGAAAAATGAATAGGTGTAAGAGAATACTAAGTATTTTAATAATAGCAGCTCTTATGATTGGAATGCTGCCTGAAATTAAATATGTTGCTGCTGATGAAACAATGTCGGTGGAAAGTAATGAAAATGGCAAAGAAGAGAAGTCACCTGTCTTTGACAGTCTGGAGTTTCTGACATCTGCTTTTACTAGCGGTACCTGGGTAAAGGGAACGACTTACCAGTCTGACAAATTGGAGTATGATCTTCCTTTAAAGAATTATTCAACCTCATCGCTTGCATTGCAGGCAACTACGGTTTATGATACCGACAGCTTTGAAGCAGTTGCTGAATATGTAGATATCAATGGTAATTCCAAGTCGGTTTCGATTAACTCGGCTGCCATTACATATCTTACAGATATTCCATTTGATGCATCAGTTATTTATATTACAATAGCTGATAAGAATGATGAAAATAATAAAACCACTTATAAATTTAATGTAACAAGACCGAGGGATACAACTAAGACAATAAAAGCTACTACGGGCTTTGTAATTAAGCCCGCTGCGAGAGAGCTCTTTTCAATAAAATATAAATCCGGTGTAGAAGGAACAATGTTTAAAGCAGGAGCAGATGGAGCTGCAACTACAACAACAGGCATTTCAGCTACTCAGTATAATTACAGAACATATCTCCTTAATAATACAAAGGAATTTCAGCTGACTGCCACAACCACAACAGCTTACGAACATATTCGCTACAGTATTGATGATGGCGTTACATGGACAGAACTGGCACAGGGTGGCTCGGTTACAGATACTCTTAAAATTCCTGAAGATGAGTCTGAACTAAAGGTGATTTTCCAGATAATGGATGATTCTGCTTATGTAACAACTGATGCTGAAAATCCTTTTGAAGGAGCTGATGTAAATACCTATACAGTATGGGTTGAAAGCGTGAGCGCATTTAACACACAGGCTCAGATTAGCAGTGTGTCAAGTGATGAGGGTGATTTATATACCTCTAATACAGCTTCATCTACTGCTTATACTGTAATTATTCCTACAGGTGAGTCGGCAGCTAATCTGAAATTTTCTGTATCTGACGGCGCTACCGTAAAAATAGGTACAGCAGTCCAGACACCTGATGATAATGGAATTTATACACTTGCCCTAAAGACATCATCTCAGACAATAACGGTTACCTCAGAGGATGGAAGCCTTGTTTCAACTTATACTGCAATGTATAAGGTAAAGACCTCAGGCGCACCTGATAAGGTCGTAGATTATCTTTGTATAAACAGTCAGTATACCAATGCAAGCTATGGTGTAAGCCCGGAGGCAACCCTTTATAGTTCACTTAAGTCACTCGGTGGCTTTGGCGGCTATATTACCTATTACTATGAGGATGCAATTAAAAATGATCCTGCAAATCCTTATGGCGTTGACTTCTATATTTATGGAAATTCCAACATAACCTCCTCCACAGGAGTCTATGACAGCTTCCCAGAACCAGGTCAGGTTTGGGTATCAGAAAATGGTACTGACTGGTATGCACTTGCAGGAAGTGAGCATTATGAAGATACAGCCATTTGGGATTATACAATTACTTACTCAAAAACGGCTTCAGGTAAGACTGCCTGGACTGATAATCAGGGTAATTCAAATGACGGTTCATCCTATACAGGAAATTGGGTAAATTCAAAATACTATACACTAAATTCTTTGTCGGGAAGTGATGAAATTACTTTAAGCGGAATACTTCTTCTTTCAAGAGAAGGAACTGTAACAGGTAGCAGCACTACAGCTACATATGCATCAAAAACTTCATTTGGATATGCTGATTATTACAGAAATGGAACAATCGGACAGGCTGTTAATCCTTACATGGAGAATCCTGATTGCGTAAATGGATTTGATATTGCATGGGCTGTAGATGAGAATGGTCTTCCTGTGACTCTTAGTGAGGTTCACTACATAAAAGTAGTATCAGCCAGCAATATCTGGGCAGGTGCCTTTGGCGAGAAATCTACTGAAATTACTTCAGTAATAAGGGCAACTGCAGGTTCAGCAGAAGCCTCTGATTCATCAGTGGCTGAGACAGCCACTGATTCTATTGCACCGGAAAGCATTATTATAAAGAATTTATCAGAAAATACTGATAATACTGATTTGGGAATTAATGCAAGTGAAGTATCTGTTGCCATTACTGACGACCAGGTTTATGAGGTCGCACTCGGCTCAATGCAGAATATTTCAATCTCACTTAAAGGTGTAAGTGATGAGGCAAATATTTATGTTAATAATCAGAGAATTAATCCTTCTGAGGCTGCTGAAATTTCACTTGGAAATTCAGAAGAAAAGCTAGTAAGAGTAATTGTTCAGGAAGGCACTGCTTCACCATTAATTTATGTTTTTAAGCTTACTCATGAAACTATGGATGAGTTAAAGCTTATTTCAGAAATCAATGTTACATCAGAAGATAAAACTTATACCGCAACTTCTACAGATGGTATTAATTATACCCTGACTGTTCCTTATTCAGAAAATGCAGTTGCTTTAGCAATAACAACTACAGACAATACTACCTGTCTTATTAATGATGAAGAGCCTGCTTCTAATTATGCACTTGAGGTAGGAGGTAATGAATTTACCATCAAGGCAGCTTCAGCTGCTGTTAATGAAACAGTAAAACTTACGGTTACAATGAAGGAAAAGGTTGTTCTTCCGGATGCAATTGGAACTGTGACCGTTACTGTACTTGGTGATGAAAAACATGGTGAAGATGGAACTGTTCACAGCTATGACAAAACTCCTGACGAGCTTCAGGTTTGGGTAAATCAGGTAGAGTGTACTGCAAGAGAGGGCTATACGGTTAAGGATATAATTGAACAGCTTTTTGAAGAGCAGGACATTGAATATATAAATGCAGGTGGCAATTATATAACCGAGATTAATGGATTGGCAGCTATGGATAATGGTGCAAATTCCGGCTGGCTTTATCTTTTAAATGGAGCTTATGCTGATTATGGAATTGCAGATCAGACCATAGCTGACGGAGACATAATAATTTTCCATTATACTGATGATTATATGGAAGAAGACTTTTTAAGAGGCAAGGATTATGGAAGTGGTGATGACAATTCTTCCTCGGATGTTACTGATGAAGAATTTAATAACATTTACAAAACCACAGGAGAATATCTTTCAGAAAATGTCGCTCCTGCAATAGGCTCAATAGGTGGAGAATGGACAGTAATTGGTCTTGCAAGAAGTGGAAAAGCTGATTCAGCTTATGCACAGTCATACTATGATGAGGTTAAAAAGCTTCTTAAGGAAAATGATTCTAATAAACTTAGTAATTCAAAGTCAACTGAAAATTCCAGAATAGCTTTGGCACTTACGGCTCTTGGTCTTGATGCATCGGAGGTACTTGGCTATGATTTACTTGAACCTCTTGAAGATTTGGACTATGTCAAGAAGCAGGGCATTAATGGAGTGATTTTTGCCCTTATAGCATTGAACAGCACTGACTATAAGCTTTCAGCACTTTTGGAAAATAATTCGACAGTAAGTAAAGCGGTAAATACTGATTTCAGAAATAGTCTGGTTGAATATTTACTTTCACTCGAACTTTCTGATGGTGGCTTTGCACTTACCGGTGATGAAGCAGATCCTGACGTAACTGCAATGGCAATTCAGGCTCTGACACCATATTATGAGGCCGGTGATGAAGCAGTGAAAGCTGCTGTAGATTCAGCAATAAACTGTCTTAGCAAGCTTCAGAATGAAGATGGCAGCTTCTCAAGCTATGGAACTGCAAATGTAGAAAGTACTGCACAGGTAGTGATAGCACTTTCAGGTCTTGGAATAGATGCAGGCAGTGATTCACGATTTGTAAAGACAAATGGCAGTGCACTTTCAGCGCTCTGTTCCTTCTATCTTGGTAATGGAACCTTTGAGCATGCGGCAGCCGGAGGAACAAATCAGATGGCAACTGAACAGGCTTATCTTGCTCTTACTGCTTACTACAGAATGAAGAATGGAGAAACAGATCTTTATGATATGTCAGATGTATTAGCAATAAATCCTTCTGAGGATGATAATACAACTGGTGATTCAACAGGCAACAATGGTATTAATGATGAAAATAATGCCGCTAACGGGTTGACAACAGATGATTCTTCAAATTCTGACTTGGTTTCAGATTCAAATCAAAATTCAAATTCTGATAAAGAGGCTGAGGCTACAACCGAAACTAAGCCGGCAACGGGTGATAATATTAACATGTTTATTGCTATGGCACTGATTTCGGGCTTTGCCTGCTTGTTTATGGCAGGAAAGCGCAAACAAGAGTAACTTATTGACTCTTAATTAATGAAAAATAGATTTTTACATTATCAATAGTGGAATGGACTTTTATTATCCTTATAGGCTTATGGCTCTAAGGATTAGCAATTAATTGACATTAGGGTTAGTAATCATTACCAGATGATTTTTAGAGGGGTACAAATGAATACGGAAATATTTGCCAGTGTTGAAATTTATGTAGAGCTTGCAGCAGAATCAATGATTTTTGCATTGTACAGCTGCTACAGACTTAAAACCAAGAAAAACAATTATTTGACTATTTTTCTTTGGATTATTTTGATGGGACTTGTATATTGGGTAGCTGAAAATATTCCTCTTGAAATGACATTATGGCTTTGGATAAAAGGATTAATGTCACAAATTTATGTTTTTACCTTTATACAGCTGGCTTTTGAAGGAAGCTTTAAGCAAAGAACCTTGCTTTTTATAGATATCCTGGCAACCTGCTGGATTGTTGAAATAATAACGACAGGGGCAGTTTATTTATGCAGAGGCAGTTACATGGATCTGCTTGATGATGAAAATTTTGTGTTGTTATACAGACTTATGTCAGCAATCCTTCTGTCAATGACCTTTTCAGTAAGACTCCTCATTAGAAATAAGAATAATCGTCGGGCAGTTCTTCCGATAATAATAATTCAGATGTTACTTGCAATTTCTGAGTTGTTATGGTGCTATGAGATGTACAAGCTTAACGCATATTACAATCTTAGCAGTCATGTAATTATATATGTCAGCTTTAATTTTATTGCTGTTTTGCTGAATTATTCTACTGTTTATATATATAATGCCATTCGTAAGATAGGTTATCGTGAGCGGGAACTGGAATATGCTCAAAGATTAAAAGAAAATGAGTATATGTATTATCAATTGGCCCTGGAAAATGAAAATAAGATACGAAGCATTCGCCATGAAATTGGTAATCAGCTTCAAATAATTGAAGCACTGGTAAATACTAATAACAAGCTTTCGGCAAAGGACATTACGGATTCTTTGAAAAAGGTTTATGATTCAGTGGTACAGATTGATCTATCTGACAATGAAATTGTAAATATTGTTTTAGCTAACAAGCAAAAGAAAGGCATTGAAAATAATGTCAAGCTGGAAACTGATATCCATAGTATACCGGCTGAGTTAAAAATCAAGAATCTTGATTTATCAGTCATTCTTAACAATCTTATCGACAATGCTATTGAGGCAACTTCAAAGCTTGAAGATAAAGCCAAAACAGTGCTTGTAAAAATGGTATATGACAGAGAAAGTCTGATTTTTGTAGTTCAAAATCCTACAGATTTAAGTGACGGCGACCTTACTAAAACCAAATTAAAAACCAGCAAACAAGATGAGGAATCTCATGGAATAGGAATGACACTCGTTAAAACGATTGTTGGCAAATATCAGGGAAAGTTTACAGTAACTGTTGAAGATGGAATTTTCACAGCAAGAATTATAATAATGGACGTGTAATCACTAGGTTAATTGTGTCATAAATCATGCTATTTCTGCTGGGGGTATTATTGCGCTTTTGTTTGTGCTATAATATCCCTTGTATTTTTATACTTTTATTTTTAAGAAGGAGGAAGTAGCAATGAAAATTGTACAGCAAAACTTTCAGAAGTCACTACAAAAGATTTAAATTTGAATGAATTTTATTGTTTCTGATGACTATCAAAGCTGATATTCGCAATACGCTTCGCTACTTGCTCATAACCTTAAAGCCACTTCAGATAAGGTTAAAGTATTGAAATATAATTTCTCATTGAGAATGCTCAGATATTAATGTATAATACAAGAATAGATAGAAAACTGAT
>CAZVBH010000064.1:0-13008 GCA_964625275.1 uncultured Lachnoclostridium sp. | reverse complement strand
TGGAGCACTTTTCTTTATCATGGCAACGTATTTTATATGTGCTGATTATCCCAACATTCATGAAAAAATTTCATCAATGACACCACAGGGAATCAAACCATATTTTTCTCAAATAAGAGAGGCGGCAGGAAGTGCCACCTTTGGATATCTTCGTGCACAGATTATCGTTTCAGGAATTATAGCTTTGGTGGCTTATATTGTATTTTTGATTATAGGACAAAGCTATGCAGTGCTTTATGCACTTCTGATTTGGATAATAGATTTCATACCTATGATAGGAAGCAGTGTATTATTGGCTCCATGGATATGTATTCTTTTAATAACAGGTAATCTTACCAAGGCTGTAATTTTTGCAATTCTCACCTTTACTTTATTTTTACTTAGAAGGATTCTTGAGCCTAAGATTGTAGGAGACCAGACCGGTCTTCATCCTTTACTGAGCCTGATAAGCCTTTTTATAGGTATAAAAGTAGGTGGAATTATCGGAATGCTTATTGCACCAATTGTATGTATGGCTATCATCAGTCTTTATAATGTCGGATTTTTTACACCGACAATTAATGACATCAAGCTGATTTTTAGTCGTGCGGCAGAATATACAGGCATGATTGCAGCAGATGAAGAAGCCAAAGAGGAGGTAACTAAGGATGAAGGAAAGAATAGTTAATTACATGGCAGACATTGACAGACTGTTGGCTAACCCGCCGGCAGATACGGATTGGGAAAAAGAAATCAAAAAGCACCTGATTCAGATAGAATTTTTTATGCATGAGAGACTTGTTCATCTTATTGTTACGATGGTATTTGCAATTATGACAGTCATGAGCATACTTTATGCAATTGGATATCCGACAATCGGTATGCTTGTACTTATTGTAGCTTTTATGTGTCTGCTTATTCCATATATTGCACACTATTATCTGCTTGAAAATGGTGTACAAAAGATGTACAGACAGTATGACCGTATGCTTGAATATAAAGAAGCACAAGAACTTAAATGATTGGTCATAAAGCTAATTATGAGTTAATCCTTGAAACCTATTTACATTTAGAAAAAAATGATATAAAATACAATTAATTTTGATTAAAAATAAAGGAGTACTATTATGAATCTTTCACCACTTCAGAAAGCAAGATATGAGTACAGCCCTAAGCTTCCGGGCATGCTCAGAAATGGTATTGCAGAAATTTCTGTTAAGGAAGGAGCACCTACTCAGTCAGTAGCTGATCAGGACAAAATTCAGGCTCTTTTTCCAAATACCTATGGTAAAAATGAAATTACCTTCCAGAAAGGTCAGAATACATCAGCTGCTAAAAAGCAGGTTGTTGGTGTAATCCTTTCAGGCGGACAGGCACCTGGTGGACACAATGTTGTTACAGGTCTCTATGATGCACTTAAGGCTACAGATAAAGAGAATGTTCTTTATGGATTTAAGGGTGGCCCAAGTGGACTTCTTGATGATGATTATGTAATTTTTGATGATGAGTTCATCAATCAGTACAGAAATACCGGTGGTTTTGATATTATCGGTTCAGGCAGAACAAAGCTTGAGACAAAAGAGCAGTTTGCAGTAGTAGAAGAGGTTGCTAAAAAGCATGGACTCACAGCTATCGTAATTATCGGTGGTGACGATTCAAATACAAATGCAGCCGTACTTGCTGAGTATATGGCAGCAAAGAATACAGGTGTTCAGGTAATTGGATGCCCTAAGACAATCGATGGAGATCTTAAGAACGAAGATATCGAAGCATCCTTCGGTTTTGATACAGCAACAAAGACCTACAGTGAAGTAATCGGAAACATTGAAAGAGATGCTAACTCAGCTAAGAAGTATTGGCATTTCGTAAAGGTTATGGGACGTTCAGCTTCTCACGTTGCTCTTGAATGTGCACTTGAGACACAGCCAAACATCTGCCTCATCGGTGAAGAGGTTGCTGCAAAGAAGATGTCACTTTCTTCTATCGCAAGCTACATTGCTGATTCAGTAGAAAAGAGAGCAGCTAACGGCAATAACTTTGGTGTTGCAATTATCCCTGAGGGTATTGTTGAATTTGTACCTGAGTTCTCAGTACTTATCAAAGAAATCAATGAGCTTCTTGCAGGCAGCAAGACAGACGCTTTCAATGCACTTCCAAGCTGGAATGACAAGTATGAATTCATTAAGAATGGTCTTACAGCAGAGTCATTCGCAGTATTTGATATTCTCCCAACAGGAATTCAGCAGCAGCTCTTCCTTGAGAGAGATCCTCATGGTAATGTACAGGTTTCACTTATCGAGTCAGAGAAGCTTTTCTCAGCACTTGTAAAGGATGAACTTGACAAGAGAAAGGCAGCAGGAACCTACAAGGGCAAGTTTAGCGCACTTCATCACTTCTTCGGTTATGAAGGAAGATGTGCATTCCCTTCAAACTTCGATGCTGATTATTGCTACTCACTTGGTTACAATGCATTCATGCTTATTCAGTATGGTTATACAGGTTATCTTTCAAAGGTATCTAACCTTTCAAAGCCGGCTGAAGAGTGGGTTGCAGGTGGTATGCCTATCACAAAGATGATGAATATGGAAAGAAGAAATGGTGAAGACAAGCCTGTTATCAGAAAGGCACTTGTTGAGCTTGATGGCGCACCATTCAAGTATTTCGAAGCACACAGAGATGAGTGGGCTGTTGAAACCTCCTTCACATATCCGGGTGCTATTCAGTACTATGGACCATCAGAGGTTTGTGATATCACAACAAAGACACTTGCACTTGAGCAGAGCAAGTAAAATATGTTAATTATGCAAAGGTCTTAAAACCGTAGCTAAATATGTAATAAAGGCTGTTAACTGAAGTTGGTTAACAGCCTTTTGACACTTAGAATAAATGAGCTAATTAATCTTTGATATAGTATATAAGGAGTTAAGTATGAGTGACGAATTAGAACAGGAAGTAAGCAGTGAAAACTGCACACATGACTGCTCATCGTGTGGAGCGAGCTGCAGTTCAAGAACAAATCCGGAGGATTTAAAGGCAAAGCTCAATCCAAAGGCAAGTGTGAAAAAAGTAATAGCGGTAGTAAGTGGTAAGGGAGGAGTAGGAAAATCCTTTGTGACTTCTTATCTTGCAGTGCTTTTTCAAAAGCTTGGAAAGAAAACAGCTGTACTTGACGCAGATATAACAGGACCATCCATTCCAAAGGCATTTGGTTTGACAGGTTATGCAGAAGCTTCAGACGAGGCAATTCTCCCTGTAATTACAGCTACAGGAATCCAGACAATCAGTATTAACAACCTTCTCGAGGTTGAAGATATGCCGGTTCTTTGGAGAGGCCCGGTAATAGGAGGAACAGTAAAGCAGTTCTGGTCTGATGTACTTTGGGAAGATGTTGATTATATGTTTGTTGACATGCCTCCGGGAACGGGCGATGTACCTCTTACGGTATTTCAGTCACTTCCGATTGATGGCATAATTGTCGTAACCAGTCCTCAGGAATTGGTAAGCATGATAGTTGGAAAAGCCGTAAATATGGCAAAAATGATGAACGTACCTATTGTCGGAATCGTTGAAAATTATAGCTATCTTGTCTGTCCTGATTGTGGAAAGCATATTCAAATCTATGGAGACAGTAACATAGAAGCAGTTGCAAAAAAGTACGAGCTTAAGGTGCTTGCAAAAATGCCATTGGACCCTGCAGCAGCTGAATATGTAGATGGTGGTGCGATTGAAACCCTTGACAGAGATTGGCTTGATGGAGCGGTAAAGGCAATTCTTGAACTCTAGAGTTAAAAAAATATATTTTTGGTTGACAAATTTTTTTAGTATAGTACAATGATAATGTGGTTTTGCATGGTCTGGAGTTAAACTTCAGACGTGCCGGACTCATTAATCTATAAATGGTGGAGGAGCCATGAGAGTTGTAGCAGGAACAGCCCGCAGTATTCTATTAGAAACACCGGCAGGCAAAGATACCAGACCGACAACAGACAGAATCAAAGAAACCTTATTTAACATGCTTCAGCCTTATGTGCCTGGTGCAAAGGTGCTTGATTTATTTGGAGGAAGTGGTGGCCTTGGTATTGAAGCGCTTAGCCGAGGAGCTGCTTGTGCCTTCTTTTCAGATATGAGTCGCGAAGCCATCAGATGCATTGAAGGCAATCTAAAAAGAGCAAGACTTTATGAAAAGGCTGATGTTCTTCAGATGGATTACAGAAATGCCTTGATGAAGTGGAAATCACAAAATAAAAAATTTGATTTAGTTTTATTAGACCCTCCATATGGCAAAGGCCTTGAATTTGATGCCTTAAAGCTACTTATTGATGGCGAAATGCTTGAAGAGGATGCTTTGATTGTAGTTGAGACAGCTCTTGACCACGATGGTGATGAATTTGAAGCTCTTGGCTTTGAAGCTTCAAAAATTAAGGTCTATAAAACCAATAAGCACTATTTTCTAAGAAAGAAATAATAGAAAAATTACTGAAAATTGATAAGCAGGAAGGCTTTAATTCCTTTTGGTGAAGCCGACTGTTAATGAGCAAATAGTTAAGCTATTTGCAAATTAATTTTGATTGGAAAGAATTGAATTTATGAAAATTGGTATATATCCGGGCAGCTTTGATCCTATAACAAAAGGTCATTTAGACATTATTGTGAGAGCCTCAAGGGTGGTGGATGAGCTGGTTATCGGAGTTCTTGATAATAGTGAAAAAAGTCCTATGTTTACAGCAGAGGAAAGAGTAGAACTGATTAAAGGTGCTGTTTCCGAGCTTCCAAATGTTCGAGTTGAGGCCTTTCATGGTCTCACCGTAGATTTTGCAAAGGCGCATAATGCAAAAATACTCGTAAGAGGCCTGCGTGCTGTAACAGATTTTGAATATGAGCTTCAGATAGCGCAAATGAATCACAAGGTCAATAATGAGCTTGATACAATTTTCTTTACTACCAGTGTTGAGTATTCTTACCTCAGCTCAAGTATTGTAAAAGAAATTGCAAAGTACAAGGGTGATATTGATCAATTTGTACCGGCTAATGTTGTAAGTGCCGTCTACAAAAAATATGGTTACAATGTAAACAATAACTAAATGTTATTAATTTAGATGAAACAAGGGAGATAAGACAATGGCAACTAACAGAATTGAAAACTTAATTGATGAAATTTATGAATTTGTTGATAGCTGTAAGGCTTCAGCATTTGCACCAAATAAGGTCACTGTTAACAAAGAAGAACTCTATGAACTGCTTGATGAGCTTAAGAGCAGAACTCCTGACGAAATAAAAAGATATCAGAAGATTATCGCAAATAGAGATTCTATAATTGCAGATGCAGAGGATAAGGCTGCTAAGATTATAGAAGAAGCTAAGGTTAAAGCAAAGCAGCTTGTTGGAGAACATGAAATCATGCAGCAGGCATATGCAAGAGTAAATGAAATGGTTGCAGCAGCCGGACAGGATGCCAATGAAATGGTAGCAAAGGCTCAGGCTGAATCAGAACAGCTTACAAATGGTGCCCTTGAATATGTAAATAACATGATGTCAGACATGGAAAATATTCTTCTCAATGCTTATGAAGCAACACGTGAAAGAAGTGAAGTTCTTATCGCATCCCTTAAAGAAAGCTATGATCAGGTAGCAGCTAACAGAATGGAAATCTATGGACAGCTTCATCCGGAGTATGTATTAGGTGACGAAACAGTATCTGAAGAAGAGCCGGAGACTTATCCACAGGAAGAACAGTATTCAGAAGAATATTATGATGAAGATGAAGGCTTCGAAGAAGCACCTGAGGAAGAAGACGACGGAGACTATGACTTCGACGAAGATACCTTCTTCCAGGACGTAGAAGACTAAAAAAAATCCCCCGCCAAGCGGGGGATTTTTTTTGAAAACTTACCGTAGAACAACTGGGGACACAATATTACTTTGAAAATCTACCGTAGAACAACTGGGGACACAATATTACTTTGAAAACCTACTGTAGAACAACTGGGGACACATACTAGGTGCAACTTGTAAGAGTTGCACCTAGGCTGTGTCGCCGTACCTTGTTCCCTCAGTAAATATTATAATAAGTAGTAAAGGAACGCACGACCCGTACCTTGTTCCCTCAGTAAATACTCTAATAAAAACTATAGTTACTAAACAACTATTATCCCTCTTAAATCTTTCGAAATTTGATACCCTCCCCCGGAGTATTTATTCAAAAAAATCTGCCTATATAATTCATATGCTTTCAAATCTTTATTAAATTCCATTTTCACCGACTCATCGGCCTTTTCATAATCGCTATATCTACAAATCACAGGCACCTCAGAAGCCTTAACAATTTCCTTTAAAAGCCCACTTGATTCTTTTCTGATTCCCAGGACATGAATGTAATCAGGCTTATCATTTTTGATATGCTCCATATCGCTGTCTTTAATATCGAGCAGAATGTGAAATAGTGCACGTTGAACCCTTGAGCGCGTTAGCTGCTTAGTATGCATTTTATCAGCCAGCTCCTCAAAGGAAGCCCCTGAATAGCATTTGAGAAGTCTGTTCAGAAAATCCTTATTACAGTCAGCTGTGGATAAAAGCTCATTAAAATCTGAAACAGCAAGCTTTGAAATCAAAGGCAGAGTAAAATCATTCGCTGTAATAAAAGGTACAGTGGAAGAAGTGAAGCCGAATCTATTTAAGACCTTTTTCATGTCTGCAGAAATATCAGACCAAAATTCGTTACTGTTTTCATTTTTAAGACACTCACGAAGATAGGTGGCAGAAGGATAAATATCCCTTAAAGCATCAAAAGAAATTGAATTAAAGTCTGCTCCATTTCTTTTAATTGTAAGTGGAATAGTCTTACTTTCCGTTCTTTTTAAAGCCTTGATATATTCAATTGCAAGTGTATTATTTGGTGATTTTAACAAAGCAGACAGCTCGGAGTCAGCAGCTTCAAGAGCCTTTTCAATTGCAAGAGGATATGAAAAACCTGAAGATAGAAGTGTAGACAAATTTGATTTAAAGTCTTTATCTTCATTTAGTAAAAGAGTGGCTGCTTCACTTAGCTTACCGGTATTGCCGGATTCACTTCCGAAGGCAAGATAATTTACAACTCCGGTGGAATCAAGCAGCTTTACAGCTCCGGTTGCAAAGAGCTCCGCACTTCCAAGTGAGACGGAGGCAGGCAGCTCAAGTACGATATCTGCACCGGCAAAAAGGGCAGCCTCTGCCCGAAGATACTTGTCCAAACAGACAGGTATTCCTCTTTGAGCATAGCTGCCACTCATAGCCACAATTATTTTATCAATTCCAAATTCATTACGAAGCTTCGAAAAAAGGTATTTATGACCTTCATGCATTGGATTGTATTCAGCAATAATTCCTGCAACCTTCATAAACTACTCCGTAACAATTTATTAATTAGCGTGCGGAAGCCTTATCAGGCTCCGGATAGCTGACACCTAAGGTATCTACCGTAACTGTTTTCATGATTACATCAGTTCTAGGCATATCTCTGTAGTCTGTATCTGTAACAGCAATTGCATTAACTACATCCATGCCCTCAGTAACCTTTCCAAATGCAGCATACTGACCATCAAGATGAGGAGCATCCTGATGCATGATGAAGAACTGTGAGCCAGCAGAATCAGGCATCATTGAACGAGCCATTGAAAGCACGCCTGCTGAGTGCTTGAGGTCATTTTTGAAGCCATTGTAGGAAAATTCACCCTTGATGGAGTAGCCTGGGCCACCGACACCGGTACCCTGAGGGTCACCACCCTGAATCATGAAGCCGGGGATAACTCTGTGGAACTTAAGTCCATTATAAAAGCCCTTGCTTACAAGTGAAATAAAATTGTTAACTGTATTAGGCGCAATCTCAGGATAGAGCTCGGCCTTAATTGTACCAAAATTTTCGATTTCGAATGTTACAATAGGATTAGCCATATTAAATCTCCTTTAAATATTAATCTTATCAAAAAAGCACCTGGCTTTACGAAACACTCAGGTGCTTTTTAAGTGCATGTACTAAATGTTATTCTTCTTCATTGACGAAGGTAGCATAAATAGCCTGAATAGCAAGCTCAAAATCTTCATCAGCAACACCGATGATAATGTTGAGCTCTGAAGAACCCTGGTCAATCATACGAATGTTAATATTGTGTTCAGTAAGAGCAGAGAAGATTTTTCCTGCAGTACCACGCATTGATTTCATGCCACGTCCAACGACCGCGATAAGGGCAAGATTTGCCTCAAGGTCAATAGAATCAGGATTTGTAAGCTTCTGAAGCTCATTAAGAACGAGCTGCTCTTTAGCTTCAAATTCGCTTTGATGAACGAATACTGTAAGAGTATCGATTCCGGAAGGCATATGCTCAAAGGAAATTCCGTTATCCTCGAAGGCCTGAAGTACTCTGCGGCCAAAACCGATTTCAGAGTTCATCATATCCTTTTCAATATTTACTGAGCAGAAGCCCTTCTTACCGGCAATACCTGTGATGATATGCTTTGAATTCTTACAGGTGTTTTCAACGATAAGTGTTCCTGGATCATCAGGAGCATTTGTGTTTTTGATATTGATAGGAATACCCGCTTTACGAACAGGGAAAATAGCATCCTCATGAAGAACTGAAGCACCCATATATGAAAGCTCACGAAGCTCCTTATAGGTTACAACCTCAATAGGAAGTGCGCCCTTTACAATTCGTGGATCTACAATGAGTACACCTGAAACATCTGTCCAGTTCTCATAAATATCTGCATTTATTGCACGAGCTACTATTGAACCTGTGATATCTGAACCGCCACGACTGAAGGTCTTAACCTGTCCTGTGGCAAGAATTGAACCATAGAAGCCTGGAATGACAGCCTTTGGAACAGTAGCAAGATATTCTGAAAGAGCAGTATTAGTTTCTTCAGAAAGGAAGTTGCCGGCTTCATCAAAATATACATATTTAGCTGCATCTACGAAGGTATATCCGAGATAGTCAGCCATAATAATACCATTTAAATATTCACCTCGGCTGGCTGCGTAATCACGACCTGCCTTATTTTTGAAATTTTCAGTGATTGTATCAAATTCTGAACTAAGATCTGTATTAAGTGAAAGCCCTGCAATTATTTCATTATAACGAGCCTGAATAGCCTTTAATTCTTCTGAAAAATCTTTGTCCTCTTCTGCTAAAGCGTAGCAGCCGTAGAGCATGTCTGTTACCTTTGTGTCATCACTGAAGCGCTTTCCGGGTGCACTGGGTACAACATAATTTCTTGCTTTGTCAGATGTAATAATTGATTTAACCTTCATAAACTGGCTGGCACTTGCCAATGAACTGCCGCCGAATTTTACGACCTTAACCATATCTACCTCCTCGACATTCCGATGAATGTCTACTTATCTATAAATATATTTCTAACAGAATAAATAAACCATGAAATTTAAGAATAATCAAGAGGAAATTTAAAATTCGTAAATATGCCCTATTTAGTGAGTACATACCAATAGTTTTTCATTTACTTTTATAAGATTGTGTGCTAAAATTTACCCATATATGTGAAAGTATGGGCTGTGAATTTGCCCTTAACATAATCTACAATAAATCAAAGTGAAAGGAATCAAACTTTATCTTATGAAAAAAATAATTGATTTGATTTCAGATGAATTAAAAAATGCATTTGAAAAAAGCGGCTACAGCTCAGACTATGGAACTGTTACCGTTTCCAAAAGACCTGATTTGTGTCAGTATCAGTGCAATGGCTCAATGGCAGCTGCAAAGGCTTACAAAAAAGCGCCGATACAAATTGCAAATGATGTTCTTGCCGCTGTTGAAAACAAAGAAATGTTTTCAGAAATTCAGGCAGTAAATCCCGGCTTTATAAATATAAAGCTTTCTGATACCTTCCTTGCTGATTATCTTCATCAGATGTATGCAGATGATTGTCTTGGTATTGAAAAAGAAAAAAATCCAAAAACAATCATAATTGATTATGGCGGACCTAATGTAGCAAAGCCGCTTCATGTAGGTCATCTTCGTTCAGCCGTTATCGGTGAAAGTGTAAAAAGAATATTACGCTATGTAGGCAATAATGTAATTGGAGATGCTCATCTTGGTGACTGGGGACTTCAGATTGGTCTTATAATTACCGAGCTCAAAAAGCGCAGACCTGAGCTTCCATATTTTGATGAAAATCATGAGGGAGATTATCCTGCCGAGGCACCTTTTACGATGTCCGAGCTTGAAGAAATCTATCCTTTTGCAAATAATTATTCAAAAGAGCATCCTGAGTATAAGGAAGAAGCACGTCATGCGACTTTTCTTCTCCAAAATGGAAATCCTGGCTATCGTGCACTTTGGAAGCACATTATGGAGGTTTCCGTAGCTGATCTTAAGAAAAACTATGAAAAGCTTAATGTAAGCTTTGACCTTTGGAAGAAGGAAAGTGATGCGCAGCCTTACATTCCTGACATGGTACAGGGAATGAAGGACGGAGGCTTTGCTTATATCAGCGATGGAGCACTTGTTGTTGACGTTAAAGAGGAAACTGATACTAAGGAGATGCCTCCATGTATGATTTTAAAGTCAGATGGAGCTACTCTTTACAATACAACGGACTTGGCTACAATAGTGGAAAGAATGAAGCTGTTTAATCCTGACAGAATCATTTATCTGACGGATCAGAGACAAAGTCTTTATTTTGAACAGGTTTTCAGATGTGCAAGAAAGACAGGACTTGTAAAGCCTGAAACAGAGCTTACCTTCCTGGGCTTTGGTACCATGAATGGTAAAGATGGTAAGCCTTTTAAGACAAGAGACGGTGGTGTAATGCGTCTTGAGTATCTTATTAAGGATGTATCAGACGAGGTACTGAAAAAAATGTCTGACAGAGATATGTCAGAGGAAGAGGCAAAAAAGGTCGCTGACATGGTTGGACTTGCAGCCATCAAATATGGTGATTTGAGTAACCAGCCTTCAAAGGATTATATTTTCGATATCGAAAAATTTGCTTCATTTGAAGGAAATACAGGACCATATATCCTCTATACAATGGTAAGAATTAAATCGATTCTTGCAAAGTGCTCGGAAGAAGATAAAAATACGGCAGGAGCCATGACCTATGAGCCTGGTGCAGAAGAGACAGCCCTAAGGCTTCAGCTTGCAGCTTATTCAGACTGCATTGAGCATGCGGCGGCTGAGCTTGCACCAAATAAAATCTGCCAGTATATATATGAATTATCCAACTCACTAAACAGCTTCTATCATGGAAATCGTATTTTAACCGAGGAGGATAAAAACAAAAAGCACGAGTGGATTGGACTTTTACAGCTTACACTCAGGGTATTAGAGAGCGGAATCGATTTACTTGCATTTGAAGCACCGGACAGAATGTAATCTGAATGGCGCAAGTGGTTGAAGGAGGAAGTTATGAACTATAGTAATGAAAAAAAATTGGTTAAAGAGCTTAGAGTTCTTTTATTTCTGGCAGTTTTGTTTGCTGCCTTTATGATTGTCGCAGGCATTTCAAAGGCAGATGCCATTGATTATGTTGACAATAATTATACCGGTACGGTTACAAGAGACGTCGGAGCAGATGTATTCACTGAGCCGGGAACCGAAAAGCCACATCTTACTGATGCGGATGGCAACAATGTACATGTTGACAATGGTACAGAGGTTTTAATTTACAAAGAAGAGTATGATGCTGACCTGGATATGTGGTACTACTGTACTGCTACGGTTGACGGAGTAGAGTATACAGGCTATATTTACAGCGGACGTATAACAAGAGGAGATCCAATTGCTCATACACCAACTCCAACACCAACTCTTGCCCCTGCAACACCAACTCCTGAAACAGCAACCTCAGGAAACATTCAGTCAGGAGATATTTATACAGATAATACAGGACTAAATGATGATACTCAGTCAATGGTTGAAAAGTCCAACAGCTTCAAGCCATGGACCTATATTATCCTTATTTGTATCGTAATCGTGTTATTTATGATTATTTATACTCTCTATGTAAAGTTCTCGGAAGAAAAGCTTGAACGTGAGATAGAAAGATATAGTAATCGTCCACAGTATGAGCCACTTGAGGGTGAGGCCGATGAAGACTTTGAAGAAGCTAAGTCAAATTATTATGATTCAATAGGTCTTGGTGCTTCTGCAAATAAAGATTATGATGACCTGATGGCTAATCAGGAAGACATGGATCTTAATATGGACAGAATTTATACTGATGATGCTGCTGAAGATGAGAATTTAACCACACCTTCTTATAATCAGAATACTTCACTTGATGAGCTTTTAGCTTCACTTGAGGAAAAGCTTGGCGATGCAGAGGCAATCGGCGATGAAGATTATGATGATTCAGATGAGGATTATACTGATTCTGATGAAGATTTGAGCTCAGATTATACAGATGAAGAGCTTGAAGATTTCGCAAAATATGATGCGGCAGAAGAAGCTGACGAAGACTATGAAGAGGTTGTAGAAGAAGAACCTTCGGAAGTACAGGAAGAGATTGTAGAGGAAGCTACTGAGCTTGAAGAGGCTTCTGAAGAAGCAGGTTCTGAAACAAGTCCGGCTGATGACCTTGAGGATCTTTTAGCAGGTCTCCCTGATATTCCTGATGATGAACCAGAGGAAGCACCGGCAGAGCCTGAGGTTTATTTCAAGGAAGAGAAAAAGCCTTCGGCTACAGAGCAGATAGAGATACCTAATAAGCTTAGAAAGAGCAAGGATAAATCAACATCTGCTTCAAATAAGACTCCGGCTTCAGAAGAAAAACCTGCAGCCCAAAAGGTTCAGGCAGCCGCTTCTTATGCAAGATCAGATATGAGTGCAGCTCAGCTTGCTTTTAGAAATAAGCTCGATGCACTTGGAACAAAGGATTTGGTAAGACATAAGGTTTATGGTAATGGTGTTGTAGTAGACAACAAAGATTCACAGTTCATGGTAGTTAAGTTTGCCGATGGCAGCATTAAGTATCTTGACAAAGACAAGGTTACCGTAAGACGTTTGCTTCAGATATCTAAGAAATAAGTATTAGGGG
>CAZVBH010000063.1:0-13229 GCA_964625275.1 uncultured Lachnoclostridium sp. | reverse complement strand
TAGCCTCGGCATTTACCTTTGCCTTTACTTCCTCTGCCTCTTCCTTTTTGCCCTGTGCCATAAGAGCACCAATCTGTTTAGAAAGTTTGTTCCTCTCAGCACGAAGATTATCTGCTTCCTGCTGTGTCTTTCTAGCCTGTGCGTCAAGCTCTATAACCTCATCAACAAGCGGAAGCTTACTATCCTGAAATTTCTTTTTAATATTCTCCTTTACCGCATCAGGATTTTCCCTTAAAAATTTAATGTCTATCATTTTATAAATCTCCTTTGAAAATATTTCTTATTTTATAAATTCCTGTATTACTACAGTTGTTTCTTTAATCAAGTCTATTACTTTTTCATTCGTCATAGGCTGTCCATATTTATCGTTTACTATGCGCAGTACAGGTCTTTCAGGAAAGTGGGAATTTTGTTTCAATACTACACCTGTCTCTCCCTGGTTTGTCTTAACAGTAGAACCAACCGGATATACCGCTATAAGCTGTAAAAATGAATCAACAATGTCAGAATCATACCATATTCCACTGTAATTTCTTATATTATTGATTGCTTCATGTACCCTGACACCGGCTTTTCCAATTCCACATATCAACTCATCAAATTCGTCACATACTCCAACAATCTGAGCCATACGAGACACATTATTGCTTCCAAGGGCATAACCAGAACCGTCTAATTTCTCATGGTGGTTTAATACTATATCTTTTGCCGTGTCTGAAAGCCATGTCTCATTCTTTATTGCAGTATATCCGTAAATTGGATGTTTTTTGTATTCTTCCTGATCCTTTGACGGAAGCAGGTGCATATCCTGGTTTTCATATCTGATTACTAGATATCTAAGTCCTAGGTCATGTATAAGCGCACTTACACTTATATCATATACCTGTTCCTTTGTCATATTTAATTTCAAAGCTATCAAAGTAGATATTGTGCATACTTGTAGCGAATGTTCGTATATGTCCGCACTTCTCTCCTTTACATCATATACCCTTTCAATGACTTCATCATCCTCTATAATATCAGAAATAATATTCTGTGCAGCTTCTGTAATTTTTTCAAGCCCCTCTGTATGCTGATATACATGAAGTTCAAGTATATCCTTTATTCTGGTTTTCACTGAATCTGTCACATCATCACGCAAGTCTATAATTTGCTCTATTGCCAGCTTGGACTTAACCTGTGTTTTTTTAGGCTGTTCTTTTTTGGACTGTTCTTTATTTGGCTGTTCCTTCTTTGGCTGTTCCTTTTTTGGTTCTGGATTTTTTATATCCTCCTTTTTTGTATCCTCATCCTCTATGTATACAGTAAATATTTCAAGCTCTCTAAGTTTATTGATATATTGATTTTTAATTTCAGTACCCTTGGCAATTACAACTGTATAATCATCCAAAAGCACATCATTGGCTAATATGTCGCCCTCTTTCAAATCTTCAACTGTTACTAATTTCATGCGTTTACCCTCCTGTGAGTGATAGTGATATTAATCGGCATCTGATATATTTTCACTTATGGCACGTTCTACTGCAACTTTTTCCTCATTACTTAGAGAAATTTGTGAATCACCGTTTTTAATACGCTTCGTATATGAATAACAACCCTCTGAACTATGTACGGAGTTTATCAAAACCCCGTTATTGTTTTCATCTAACAATGCAAGCGCAAAACTCAATTTTCCACCCATCTCTTTAAAAGCATCATATTTTACAAGTCCAACCTTTTGTATTGCTTTCTCACTCTTTTTAAATAAGTTCTTAATATTTTCCCTGTTTTCATCTATACTAAGCTTCATGAATTTATTATCTTCATATATACTCATTATATCGTTTTCAAGGCTGCTTCCGTTTTTTCCAAGCATAAATTTATCATGCTTCTTCTTGATTTTATTAATCATAACAAACTGTACTATTATTAAAACCAACAGAATGATAATTGCTACAACTATACCTATAAATATATATCCTACATCTATATTGTTTAATCCTATGTTTTTTAACAATCTACTGTCCATCTGTCCGTTTCTCCTATTCTAAATGAATATGCGATAATGATTCAGTCAGCCTTTCCAAATCATCATTTGAGTAAAATTCAATTTCGATTTTACCAGCTCCACTATTTCCTTTAGATGATATTGCAACTTTTCTGCTGAGTTTTTCTTTAAGCTTATCTTCAATATCATGATATATGTATTGCATACTCTCTGATATTTCTTTATCCTTATTTTTATCTTTATTGTTTGGCTTAATGATGCTTTTTACAATTTTCTCTACTTCCCTCACACTTAGTTTTTCATCGAAAACCCTCTGCGCCAACTGTAATTGCTGTTCACCGTCCTCCAAAGGTATCAATGCCCTAGCATGACCAGTTGATAACATTCCATCTATTATCATTTGTTGAACAGGTTCAGTAAGCTTTAAAAGTCTAATGCTGTTTGTAACCGCAGTTCTACTTTTTGATACACGCTCTGCAACCTCATCCTGTTTCATATTAAATTCCTCAAGGAGACGCTTATATGCAAATGCTTCCTCTATAGGATTTAAATCCTCTCTTTGTATGTTCTCTATCAATGAAATTTCTACTATTTCCTGACTGGAATAATTTTTGATTATAACAGGTACTTCTTTAAGTCCTGCAAGCTTTGCAGCTCTCCATCTTCTCTCACCAGCGATTATTTCATAATAGTTTTTTCTATCTTGTACCAATATAGGCTGAAGTAAACCGAATTGCTTGATTGAGTCAGCTAATTCCTGTAATGCATCTTCATTGAAATTTTTACGAGGCTGATCCCTATTTGGCTCGACTTTTGTTATTTTAACCATTGTTTCAGCTTTTGTATTTTGGTCATTTTCTTTTTTGGTATTTATAATATTGTTCTCTCCTACAGGTATTATAGCTTCTAACCCTTTACCTAGTCCTCTTGCTGCCATTTAGTTCAATTCATCCTTTCTATCGGTTATTTTTTATAACTTCTTCAGCTAACAGCATATAGCTTTCAGCTCCTGCTGATTTTGAATCATAAATATTTATTGGCTGACCATAACTTGGTGCCTCTGCAAGTCTTATATTCCTAGGGATTAATGTATTATAAACTTTCTGTTTGAGATTTCTCTTTACATTTTCTACTACCTGAGCTGATAAATTTGTCCTTGAATCATACATTGTAAATACTACGCCATCCATATCAAGCTCCGGATTAAGTCTTTCCTTTACGAGATTTATTGTATGTATAAGCTGGCTTAATCCCTCTAATGCATAATATTCACATTGGATTGGAACAAGCACCCTGTCAGCAGTGGTCATCGCATTTACTGTAAGCAGGTTTAATGACGGAGGACAATCTATAATTATAAAATCATATCTGTCTTTTACCCAATCCACCTCATTTTTTATAATATATTCCTTTTTTTCTACCCCTATTAATTCTATCTCTGCCGCAGCCAAATTTACATTTGATGGTAGAATTGAAATATTAGGAATAACGTTTTTTATTATACAATCTTCTATTGAACAATCTCCAAGCATCAATTCGTACATTGTATTTTCAAGCTCGTTCTTCTCAATTCCATATCCGCTTGTAGTATTTCCCTGTGGATCAATATCTATTACTAATACCTTCTTACCCTTAGCAGCTATGCAGGCAGATAAATTTATTGATGTAGTTGTCTTTCCAACTCCACCTTTTTGATTAGCAATTGCAATTATTCTCCCCATTTCTCTCCTCCACTGTCTGTCTAATATTAATGTAATAGTAACTATTTAACACTACATGAACAGTTACTGCATTACTATTATATCACTAATGGTTTCCATATTCTATAATGTTTTTAAAATATATAGCTAATTTTTATTAATGTTTCACGTGAAACATAAAAGGCACTACTGATATTTCAATAATGCCCAATTGTTGAGTTTTAAAAATTAATGTTTCACGTGAAACATTTAATCAACTGTAATTAATCCGTTTTTGATACAAAAAACAGCCGCTTCAGTTCTATCAGTACAATCAATTTTCCTATATATGGTTGAAAGATGATTTTTAACAGTCCTCTCACTTATATCAAGTATTCTTGCAACTTCTTTATTTAAATTTCCAACTGCAACTAATTTTAATACATCCATTTCCCTATCTGATAAAGAATTAATTTTTTCTTTTTCTATATCTCTGGCGATAAGTTTTGAATTTAACAATGGAATCATATCCGGTTGGAAAAACTTTTCACCTCTTGCAACAGTATGTATTGCCCTTATCAATTCTTTTGAGTCAGAATCTTTTAATATATATCCGTCAGCACCTATATCAATAGCTTCAATTAGATAATCTATTTCATTATGGACTGTAAGCATGAGGATTTTAGGTCGCTTTTTTCTCTTAGTAATGATTTTCAAAGTTTCAATTCCGTTCATAATTGGCATATTAATATCCAACAATATTACATCATGTGAGTTTCTTATTTTTGATATACATTCATTACCGTCACATGATTCATCTACAACCTTTATACTTTTATCAAATTCAATGAGATTTTTTATTCCTTCCCTTACCATTTTATGATTATCAACTATCATTACATTAATCATATTTATCCCCCTTTATAACTAACACATAATAATGGGTTATAACAATGGAATTTGAATATTTATAACTGTGCCCTTATTATAATCAGAAGAAATATTAAATATTCCCGACAAGTGCATTACTTTCTCTTTCATAAATTCCAGTCCAAAATGATTAACATTGTTAACGCAATTGTCTGAAGTTTTAAATCCTACCCCATCATCACGAATAACAATGTTTATGTAATTATCAATAACCTTAATAACAATCCAAACATTATTTGCATTGGAATGTTTAATTATATTTTGACAAGCCTCACTAATCACACGGTAAATGGAAATATCCATTATACTATCTGTTATATTAATTTCATCAACATCAAAATTAATATTAATATTGCTATTATTTGAACGTAATTTATATTCCAACCGTTCAAATGCCGTTCTCCAACCAATATCCTTTAGAACATTCGCTTTTAAATCAAATATAACATTACGGATGTCATTTATTATATTCTTAGCATTCTTTTTCGCACTCAAAAGTTCAAGCTTTGTCTGAACTAAATCATCATCCATATATAAAAGCGCCAATTCTATTTGTTGTGATAAATGTACTAAATCCTGTACAGTTGTGTCATGTAAATCTTCTGCAATACGTTTCCGCTCCATCTCCTTACATTTTAAAATATTATCATTATCCATAAGACAATAACCTCTCAAAATTCATTAACAGCTATTCAAAGCAAAATCGAAAGTTGTAATCAATTGATAGGTTCCTTGGAAGGTAGTCCCGCTTTTCTAGGATATTTTAATGGAGTAGACTTAACCTTCTTTATCTTAAATAAATTTCTGTATATATCTGAACCTGGCAAAATAAATTCATTCTGCTCTCCTATTTCACCACCCAATATTTTAATGGCTTTATCTGCCAGCTCAGTTTCTTCGGTAATTTTTTCTGATTTATATGATATGAAATATCCGCCAATTTTAACATATGGAAGACAGTACTCAGACAAAGTAGAAAGATTAGCAACAGCACGTGAAACGCATACATCAAATTTTTCCCTCAACATATCAGGCTTGGCATAATCCTCAGCCCGTCCATGGATTGCTTCAATATTATCCAATCCTAGTTTGTCAATTACTTCGTTTAAAAATTTAATTCGCTTTCCAAGAGAATCAAGAAGTGTAATACTCAAATTAGGAAAAGCAATTTTTAAAGGTATACCTGGAAAACCTGCCCCCGTACCAACATCAATCAATTTAAGTTCGTTATAACAATCAATGCTCTTACACAGTGAAAGACTATCAATAAAATGCTTTGTACATACCTCATCAAACTCTGTAATAGCAGTCAGGTTCATAAAACTATTCCACTCGACTAGAAGCTCATAATACAGCATAAACTTACCTAACTGATTATCATTAAGCTCCAGTCCAAGCTCACTAATTCCGTTTTTAAACTTACCTAAATCATATTTACCCAAATCCATAAATGAAACATAACCTCATTAAATTACATATGTTATTTTATATTAGATAACAAATATAAATACAATATAACACAAATTTCCAAATTTATCTATATACATCATCTACAAACAATAAAAAACTAAAAATTATCAGCATTTTTAAAATGCTCCAAATATACTAAAAGTACAGACACATCCGCTGGCGAAACACCACTAATCCTAGAAGCCTGTCCCACCGATACCGGCTTAAACTTTGTAAGTTTTTGTCTTGCCTCAATCCTTAAATTTTTGATATCATCATAGTTAATATCGACAGGTATTTTTTTCTTCTCAATTTTCTTATACTGCTCCACCTGTTTTAACTGTCGCTTAATATATCCGTCATACTTAATATTAATCTCAACCTGTTCTATTATATCATAAGAAAGCTCTGGTCTCTCAGGGTCAATTTCCTTAATATCGTCATAAGAAAGCTCCGGTCTGCTTATAAGCTCTGCAAGTGAAGCTGCCGTCTTCAATCCTGTACTTTTCTTTGACTCTAAAAATTCCTGTATATGTTTATTTGCACCGACCTTGATATTTTTAAGCCTTTCTATTTCCTGCTCTATTAATTCTTCTTTTTTGCATACATAATCATACTGCTCCTTTGTGACAAGTCCAGCCTCGTAACCAATTTTTCTAAGCCTTAAATCTGCATTGTCCTGTCTAAGCAATAATCTATACTCAGCCCTAGAAGTCATCATTCTATAAGGCTCAAAGTTTTCCTTTGTAACAAGATCATCTATTAAAACACCAATATATGCCTGCGAACGGTCAAGTATTATCTGCTCTTTTCCCTGTACAAATAAACCGGCATTCATTCCTGCAATAAGCCCTTGGGCTGCCGCCTCCTCATATCCACTGCTTCCATTAAACTGTCCTCCACTGAATAATCCTAATATTGTCTTGAACTCCAATGTTGAATAAAGTTGGTCGGGATTAATACAATCATATTCTATTGCATATGCATTCCTAACTATTTTACAGTTTTCGAGTCCAGGAACGGTTCTGTACATTGCAAGTTGTACATCCTCCGGAAGTGATGAACTCATTCCACCTACATACATTTCATTTGTATGAAGTCCTTCAGGTTCAATAAATACCTGATGTCTTGGCTTATCTGCAAATTTAACCACCTTATCTTCTATCGACGGACAATATCTTGGTCCTGTACCCTCAATAATTCCTGCATAAATTGGCGAACGGTCAAGATTATTTCTTATAATTTCATGTGTATTTTCATTTGTATATGTGAGCCAACATGAAACCTGTTCCTTTTGTATTTCATCAGGATTAGTAGAAAATGAAAATGGAACAATTCTTTCATCTCCAAACTGCTCCTCCATTTTACTAAAATCAATCGACCTTTTATCCATTCTAGCAGGTGTTCCTGTCTTAAATCTACGCATTTCAATACCTAATGATTTTAGGCTGTCCGTCAGATAATTTGCTGCCTGCAATCCGTTTGGTCCAGTATATGTGATTGCCTCTCCGCAAAGGCACCTTGCCTTAAGGTAAGTTCCTGTACAGAGAACTACCGCCTTTGCCTCATAAACTGCACCTGTATATGTTTTTACACCGACAATTTTTTTAGTATATAATCTATTTGGCTCCTCTAAATCCTCTGCCAACAGTTCTACTACCTCTGCCTGTTTAATTGTAAGATGTTCCTGGTTTTCAAGAACCTTTCTCATCTCCCTTGAATAATCAGCTTTATCTGCCTGCGCACGAAGGGAATGGACTGCGGGACCCTTTGAAATATTGAGCATTTTTGACTGTATAAATGTTTTATCTATATTCTTACCCATTTCACCGCCTAATGCGTCAAGCTCTCGTACTAAATGTCCTTTTGATGAACCACCTACATTAGGATTACAAGGCATAAGTGCTATACTGTCAACACTCACTGTAAATACTACTGTTTCAAGTCCCATTCTGGCACACGCCAACGCTGCCTCACATCCTGCATGACCGGCACCAACTACACAAACATCTACTTTTTCCCTAATTTCAGCCATCTAAAACCTTCCTTTCGCCAATCTGCTATTTGCCCATACAAAATTTACTGAATATCTCATTTACCAAATCATCCTCGACTTCTTCCCCGATAATTTTTCCTAGAGAGGCATAAGCACTCATAAGGTCAATTGAATAAAAATCTTCGGGCATATTATCATCCAAACTTTTAATAACCATATTTATACTTTCATATGCTTCCGACAATGCCTCTTTATGTCTCTGGTTAGTAATATATATTTCATCATTTATAGAAATTTCGCCTCCAAAAAACATATCCCTTACAAGTTTCTCAAACTCATCAATTCCTGTATTTTCCTTTGTGGAAGTCTTAATTATTCTAACATCTTCATTATTACACATTTTCGTCATAATCTCATTTTCATCAACAAGCTGCTCTAGGTCTGTTTTATTTAACAGTACAATTACTTTTTTATCAGAAATAAGCTTAATTATCTCATCATCATTTTCATCAAGCTTTCTTGAACCATCAACCACATATATTATTAAATCTGCATTTGCAGCATATTTTCTAGCTTTACCAACACCGATTTTTTCAACCTCATCATCAGTATCACGTATCCCTGCGGTATCTATAATGTTAAGCCCTATCCCGTGAAGCTTAATTGACTCCTCTAATACATCTCTTGTAGTTCCAGCTACGCTTGTCACTATTGCCTTGTCTTCACCCACAAGCAAATTCAAAAGTGAAGATTTTCCAACATTTGGCTTTCCAACAATTACTGTATTTATGCCGTCCTTAATCATTTTTCCGTTATCTGCACTATCTATAAGCTTCTTAAGTTCAGATTTAATATCAAGGGCTTTTTCACTTAAACTTTCATTATATCCATCAAGTGAAATATGCTCCGGATCATCCAAGGCAGATTCAATAAACGCTATCTCATATAAAATTTCGTCTCTTAATTTTTTAACTTTATCATATACAGCCCCATTTAACTGTTTTACAGACGCTTTCAAGGCAAATTCATTTTTGGAATGTATTATATCCATTACTGCCTCTGCCTTTGAAAGGTCTATTCTTCCATTCAAAAATGCCCTTTTTGTAAATTCACCTGGCTCGGCAAGTCTGCATCCATTTTTCAATACTGTATCAAGTACCCTGTTCATCACAAGTATACCACCATGACAATCAATCTCAACAGTATTTTCCTTTGTGTAAGTATTAGGTGCTTTCATCACTGCTACCATTACTTCATCTATAAGTTCGTCACCATCATAAATAAAACCATAGTTTATTGTATGGCTTTTGACGCATGATAATTTTCTTTCATTATTCTTAGAACGATAAATCCTATCTGCAACTTTTATTGCATCTTCACCACTTATCCTTATAATTCCAATTCCCGAATCGCTTACTGCCGTGGCAATGGCAGCTATTGTTTCTGTATTCATATCTAATCACCAAATTATTCAATAAGATAATAGCGCAAGCTTTGGGAAGCTTGCGCTATTTTTAAACTACTCATTTACTTCCTGAGTTTCTTCACTGTTATTATTTTCTTCAGGGCTACTACCATATCTATTACTGTAACCACCCCTGTTATAATTTCTACTGTAACTGCTCTTATTATATCCACCCTTGTTATAACCGCTTCTATTGTAGTTTCTTCCCTCGCTATAATTACTCTCCCTCTTTGGAGAAACAACTACACGTCTAAAAGGTTCATCACCCTCGCTATGTGTTGTAACATACCTATCATTCTGTAATGCGGCATGTATAATTCTCCTCTCATAAGGATTCATAGGCTCTAAAGATACAGGTCTTCTAGTTCTCTTAACCTTATAAGCTATGTTCTTTGCAAGGTTTTCAAGGGTTTCCTTACGTCTCTGTCTGTAATTTTCAGTATCTACCTTTACTCTTATATACTCACCTGTTCCCTTATTAACAACAAGTGAAATAAGATACTGTAATGAATCAAGTGTCTGTCCCCTCTTACCGATAAGAACACCCATTTCATCACCACTTAATTCAACATCAAGATTTTTAAGTGACTCATTATAGCTTGTCTCAATATTTACACTAATATTCATTGCAGAAAAAACATCATTTAAAAACTTCCGGCTTATAGCTTCAACATCAACGTCCTCAATCTTAGAAGCTGCCTCCTTAACACTTGCAATAACAGGTGTCTCAGAAAGCTTTACAGGCTCTATAACTTCATCATTATTTTCTTTAACTCTTGCACTAATAACTGCAGGCTTAGCACCAATTCCTAAAATTCCTGCTTTTCCCTCATCAATTACATTGTACTCAAGCTTATCACTTGGTATTGAAAAATATTTACATGCTTCAGTAATAGCATCATTTTTTGTCTTACCTTTAAACTCTTTGTACTCCATTTTATTTGCCCCCATAATTATTTGTTATTTTTTTCATTATACTGTTTTACCATATTCGCTCTTGAAGCAAGGCTTCCGGGCTTTGTGTTATTATTATAATATTCTGTAGATTTTCTGATTTCCTCAGCTTTTTCTTCATCTGTCTTTACAGGTTTTTTATTTGCAGAAGCACTATTTTGGTAAGATGTCTTTGATGATAGATTTTTTGTATTAGTTCTAGCTGCTGCATTTAATTTTGCTGGATCAATGCCTTGTTTTTTTAGCTTTTCCTTATACTTTTCCTCGTTTTTAGCTATCTCAGCGTCTATATCCATCTTATCAATATGCTTATTGATTAATACCTGCTGTATGCTCCTTGCAACAGCACCGACTACCCAATAAAGTCCCATACCTGCCGGAAGTGTCAAACAAAACCACGCAGACATGATAGGCATAACCGTATTCATAGTCTTCATTGACTGCTGCATTGCCTCTGCTGTATCATTTGTAGGCTGTTTTGACTTATTATTGTCATTTCCATTATCTGCTTGTGGCATAAGCTTATAATTAATCCACTGCGTAATTGCTGATAATACAGGTATTGAAACTGCACCTATTAAAAGCAGGTAATTACCGGCAGCAAAAGCAGTTTTCATTGTATCCATAGGCGAATTTCCGATATTAAGCCCAAGGAAGTTATTGTAGGTATCAATAAGTCCACTATTCGAATTATTTGACAAAATAAGACTTCCATTATAAGTAAGGTCTGAAAGTCCAAACTTTTCAGCGAGAGCTGTCATATCTGTAGATGACACCTTGTTTAATGTATCAATTATAGCATTTCTTGTGTTACCCTCAAGTGCAAAATTCTTCTTATAATAACTTGCAGCCGATAAAGTCTGGATATATTCAACACCATCAGTAGTAGCCATAATCTTATCCGCAAGTACGCCAAATGCATTTCCAAGTCTTGTAACGTATGCAGGCATTGCATAAATTACACGGTAAAGTGCAAGCAATATAGGCATTTGTATAAGAAGCTGAACACAACTACCTGACGGAGATACACCATACTTTGCATATACAGCTTTGGTCTCCGCATTCATCGCCAACATTGAATCATTGTCCTGCTTACCCTTATATTTTGCCTGTATTGCCTGTATTTCAGGATTCATCTTAGCCTGAAGCTTTGAAAATCTCTGCTGCTTAATAGTAAGCGGCAACAAAAGCAAATAAATAACAATTGTAAATAAAATAATAGATAAACCGATATTTGGAATGCCAATCAGATTGAGAAATTCAAATATAGCATTCATAATCAAGCCTAAAAGCTTAACTACATACTTAAATATCGGAGTTGAATTCTGTGTTAACAGCATTAAATCCATTGTACTCCTCCTAAACTAAAACTTACTAAACTAAAACTTATAATAAGTTTTAAATTTCTTATTTTTACCTTTAATAATGGAAGGAACGGGGTCATATCCGCCCTTTGAAAAAGGATTGCACCGAAGTATTCTCCATACTGTAAGCAAACCACCCTTTACTACCCCATGCTTTTCCACCGCCTCCAACCCATAAGTGGAGCAAGTTGGAAAATACGGGCATTTAGTAGATTTAAGTGGTGACAAATATTTTCTATAAAATAAAATCAAATCAATAAATATTTTTTTCATTATTAAATTATTACCTTGTGGAGCTTCGATACATGAATTAGCGCACTCTCAATATCCCAATACTTAGCATTCTTAGCGCTTACTCTTACAACAACTACCATGTCTAAACCACTATTAAACATATCCTCATGTAGTCTATAGCTTTCTCTTAACAATCTGGTCAAGTGATGTCTCACTACACTGTTTCCTACTTTTTTACTAACTGAAATTCCAAGTCTGTTTCTATCTGTTCCATTTTCCAATACATACATCACCAAATATCTGTTGGCATAGCTCTTGCCATTCTCGTAAACATTCTTAAAATCCCTGTTACTTTTTAACGATTCCGAAAATTTCATTCCTACTAATCCTTAAAATGAATGTGCACCTCACATACATAGAAAAAAAGGTCACAATCATGTGACCTATAAACTATGCAGATAATCTCTTTCTTCCCTTAGCACGTCTGGCAGCTAAAACCTTTCTTCCGCCTGGAGTACTCATTCTTGCTCTAAATCCGTGAACCTTTGATCTCTGTCTTTTCTTAGGCTGATATGTCATTTTCATGTTACAAAACACCTCCTTACTTGTTTACCTTTTTTATATAAGGAAATCACTAAAACCCCTATTTTCATAAAACGGTAAGTTATTAACTGTTATTAAAATATGATGTAACTGATACGGCATACCCCGAAAAGGGCATACAAATATCATGTATCGGAAAATATCATTAGCATTATATAATATAAGGAAGAGCAAGTCAAGCCATAAAAATCAGATTTTTAAAGGCTTTTTTTATATTACACAGCATATCCACAATTAAAATGATTTAATCCACAATTATTTTTAGATATCCACATTTTGTGGTTAACTTGTGGATATCTCGTGGTAAATTCGTAAAATGATTTTTTAAAATTTATTTAAAAGCTTATATTTACAATGTGGATTATGTATATAATTATTCACATATTTATCCACATTGATGTGGATAATACTTTCGATAAATACACATTTTATTGCTGTTTCCACATCATATAAATTTAATTATCCACATTATAAACATTTTTTTGGGGATTACTTATAAAATTTTTTTTATTACAACCATCTGGTGCATACCCACGCCCAAATGGAAAACCATTAAATCCACCAAATC
>CAZVBH010000062.1:9319-13537 GCA_964625275.1 uncultured Lachnoclostridium sp. | reverse complement strand
CAATCCTGAAAGGACCTCAACCAGCTTTCCTATATAATCACTGTAGTAGTTCAAATTTATTCACCACTGTCCTATTAAAAACCAAAGCCTGAGAGTCCTCCGGTAAGTGCTCCCATTGCCTGTGCCTGTTCTTCTTCCATTGCCTTCCATGCTTCATTGGTTGCTGCCATAATAAGATCCTGGAGCATTTCTACATCATCCGGGTCTACTGCCTCAGGTGCAATTTCAACAGCTGTCACCTGCTTCTGTCCTGATACCTTTACCTTTACAACTCCGCCGCCTGCAGTGCCTTCCCATTCCTTACCTTCAAGCTCCTGCTGCTTTTCTTCCATCTGACGCTGCATTCTCTGTGCCTGCTTCATAAGGTTGTTCATATTTCCCGGCATCTGTCCCATTCCGCCAAATCCGCCTCTTTTTGCCATGTCTGATTCCTCCAAATTCATATCTTCATTGGTCCGCTGCCAAAAGGCAGAGACCTTTAATTATATATTTTAGTATAACACTAATATTTATTTTTTGCGACTGCAATTTTTACTCATCCGAAACCTCAATAGGTATTCCCATAAAGGATTTTTCTTTTGTAATGTCAAAATGCTTTTCGGTAACCTTTCCATCCTTAGTTTTTGGGGGTTGTGCAACAACCGTTACATGTCTGCCTGTCACTTTTTGAATTTCTTCTTCTATTTCGTGAATATGTTTTTCTCCAACGCTTGTATCTCCTTTGGTTGCCAAATCGCCAAAGCTCAATTTGTAATCAAGCTCATCCTTTGGTACAATCAAAAGCTTACCATCCTGCGTAACACTTGGTGTTGCCGATATCAGAATTGTACTAAGCGTTCCTGAAAGCCCATTTCTTATTTCCTTCCAGTGTTGGGCAATATCTTCTATTTCTTCAGGCAGTGCCTCCGGACAATATGCATAATCTGCTGCCTTTTCAGGCTCTTTTGCAGGAGCTTCGGAGTTTTCTTCAGCCGGTACAAAGCCACGCTTTTTCAGCTCCTCCAGTTCTTCTTCCAGTCTTCTTACCCTGTCACGAAAGGCTGCTGCATTATCTTCCATTTCCGGACAACAAAGCTTTATGAGCTCCGTTTCTATCATGACTCTCTTTTGAGTTGCATATCTAAGCTTATTCGTAAGCTCACAGCATAATGAGATGTAACGCATTAGACGGTCAGGCTCAAAGACCTGTGACTCATTCTTTATAATTTCCATCTGCTCAGAGCTAACCTCGAGAAGCTCATTTATGTCCCGTCCGGTCCTTGCAATCAGGAGATTTCTCATGTACCAGGTAAAATCTACGATAAATCTGGTTAAATCCCTGCCCTCTGAAATCTGTCTTTCGACCGTTTCCATGCAGTCATCTACAAGGCCTCCGTCAATATATCTAAGAAGATGCGAAAATTCTTCGACTTCAGAACCGCCTAGTATTTCCAAAACCCTGTCATAGGTAAGCTCTTCCTCAAAATAAAAAGCAATGCATCTTTCAAGAAGACTTAATGAGTCTCTCATTGAGCCTTCTCCACATTTAGCTATATAACGCAGTGCTCCTTCCTCAGCCTTAATTCCTTCTTTGTCACAAAGTTCACGAAGCCTTGCAGTAATTGTATCAAGGCTGATTCTCTTGAAATCATAACGCTGGCAGCGTGATAAAATGGTTATCGGTATTTTATGCGCCTCGGTTGTAGCCAGAATAAATACCACATAGGATGGTGGCTCTTCAAGTGTTTTGAGAAGTGCATTAAAGGCTCCTGATGAAAGCATGTGCACCTCATCGATTATATATACACGATAAGAGCCTTCAGTAGGTGAATACTTTACTTCCTCAACTATCTGTCTTATGCTGTCTACACCATTATTGGAGGCGGCATCTATTTCCACAACATTCATCGAGGTGCCCTGTATTATTCCACGACAGACTGCACATTCATTACATGGACTTCCGTCTTGTGGATTTTCGCAATTTATTGCACGAGCCATTATTTTAGCCACACTGGTTTTTCCTGTACCTCTTGTTCCACAAAAAAGATAGGCATGACCTACCCGACCATGCTTTATCTGATTTGACAGTGCCCTGACAATGGGATTTTGTCCTTTTACATCCTCAAAGGTGTCAGGACGAAACTTTCTATATAATGCTGTGTATGCCATAGCTAATCCTCTTCTATCACACAAATTTCAAGGTAATCGAAATCCGGCTCTTCCATGAAGCTGTCTTCCGTAAATCTCGTCCTTGAAAACTGTATAAAATCCTTTTTGTTTAAATCAAGCCATATTGGCTCTGAAAGATTCCACTGTTCACAGGCAGTGCTAAGTCCCTTGAAAATCTTTCTCGTTCTGTTAGTATTTTCATCTGATGAAAAAACCATATCTTTTAGAATATGATTTTTCTTCACCATTTTTATCCACATTCGAAACATTGGTATCCTCTGTATCCTTTATGAATCCTCTTAATTATTTACCATCACAATTTCTGCCTTCTCACAATCTTAGCATTGGCTTATTTTTCATCCTTTGAGAAAGAGTAAACTGCAAGATAAACCAATGAGCCACCGATTAGACCTGCAAGATGAGCAGCTCCATCGGTCGTGCTGCTGGTAAAGCCTGAGTAAAGAGTATAGAGCATATATAAAACAAAAATCATGATTCTTGCCGGATCAAGTTGTCTTACTGCATTTTTATTTACAATCATATAGACGATTAATGCACCGACTATTCCAAAGATTGCTCCGCTTGCTCCTACGCTTTCTACATACTGGTTTGAAAGATAATAATAATAGGTAGAGCCTATTGAGGCGAGTAACCCTCCTCCAAAATATACAATGGCATATTTTAAATGACCAATTTGGGATTCCAATAAATCTCCTGCGGCATATAGGACTATCATATTTCCGATTAAATGCTGTCCGTTAGCATGCAAGAACATGCATGTAATCAATCGGTAGTATTCATGATTTTCAATTACGTCCCACCAGTTAACTGCTCCTAAATTCGAAAGCTCTGAGGTCCCAAAAAGGCCTCCCAAAAGAGTAGTAAGCATATATATGATGAAATTTACGGCTACCAGTCCCAGTGTCACATATGATATTTTTCTGTTTGCACCTCTGGTCTTACGGGTACTTCTTGCGGAATTTCCTGCGCGACCTTCCTTTACGCCTTTTATATATTCATAATATCTTTCCTGGTCTTCACGTTTCCTGCGGTTTTCCTCTTCTTGCTTAACCTGCTCTCTTTTCATAAAGCTTAACATCTGTTCAATGGCAAGCCTGCTGCCAAGAAAGTCTTCAAGCTGGTTTTCGTAAACCACAAGTCGGCCATACTTCTCATCTGCAATCCAAAAGGGTGTTCCTTCTGCCAGTGTCGCAGCTGCCTTACACTCCGCGGTCAGGAATAATGAAAGTATGTTGACGAACAAAAAGCCTCTGCCTGTAAAGGTATCCATTATCTTTTTATGGTATCTAAGGTAGGCCTCCCTGTTCATGCCAAGTCTTGCCTCATCAGAAATTATCCATACCAGTGAAGCACTTTTTTCTTCTGATTTGTAGTAGAGCTCCATCTGTGGTGTATGGAGATCTACTTTGCTCAGTCCTCGGTCTTGAAAATAGGAATTAAGTTTTTCTCTTATCATAGTGCTCACCATTATCCTTATCAGAATTTTTCACTACTCTCAGTTCTTCTTTTTAGATCTGAATTCAAGCTCCAAATTTTTAAGTGTTACCCTTGTGTTTGCTTCTACGGATTCGGTAACAAAAACGTTTCCGCCGATTACACAGCCTTCACCGATTACTGTCTCACCACCGAGTATCGAAGCTCCTGAATAAATTGTAACCCTGTCTTGAATTGTAGGATGTCTCTTTGAACCTTTAAGTGACTGTCCGCCGGAGGTTGAAAGTCCGCCAAGCGTTACGCCCTGGTAAATTTTAACATGCTCGCCAATGATTGTTGTTTCTCCAATAACTATTCCGGTTCCATGGTCAATGCAGAGATATTTTCCGAGCCTTGCTCCGGGATGAATGTCAATTCCGGTAAGTGAGTGAGCATGCTCTGTCATCATCCTTGGAATCAATGGCACCTCAAGGGTGTAGAGCTCATGGGCAATACGATTGACCATTATCGCATAGATTCCCGGATAGGAATATATGATTTCATCATAGTTATAGGCTGCCGGATCTCCTTCAAAGGTAGCCTGAACATCTGTAGCAAGATATTCTCTTATTGTAA
>CAZVBH010000062.1:0-9219 GCA_964625275.1 uncultured Lachnoclostridium sp. | reverse complement strand
GCCTTCTTCCGTACTAAATCTTATTATCTTATCATCCATTACATACTCCTTCTGCCAATTACATAAAGCTCATGAAGTGCACGCGTGCACGATATATAATATGCACCGGCATCAATTCTTGCCACATTTTCTTCTTCAGGATTTTCTTCCGTTACCACTATTACTGCATCAAATTCCATCCCCTTTGCAAGAAATCTTGACATAACTGCCGTTCCTCCTGCAAAAAGTGAATTACTTTCCGTCAAAAATCTCGCTGTGCCTCCCAGGCTTTTAGAAACATAATATGCCATGCCTTCATCATCACACAAAATTGCTATGCTGTGATAATTTCTGTCTGAGAGCTCGCTAAGCACAGACTCCACTGCTTCAAGCTGAGCTTCCTCGCTGCCTAAAGCCTTTACCCCGGGAGCCCTGCCATGCCTTGCAAAGGCCATCGCCTCTCCGGCTTCACCCAGAATTTTGCTGCAAAAATCCGATATTTCCACCGTTGACCTGTAGGTCTGATTTAATACCTTTAACGTACGCTCAGGCCATATCCTTATTATTGCATCAAGTACATTTTCGTCTTCATAGGAGCACAACTCACTATCTTCGGATTTATGAGATAAAAGTATCTGAAATCTGTCGCCGAGAATGGTCTTTCTTCCTCCGATGAGCATATCCATTATTTTAAACTGAAATACATTATAGTCCTGCATTTCATCTATAACGCAATGCTTAATGTCTTTGTAGGTATTACATCCGTAGAGCTTTAGCTGAAGATAGAAAATAATCTGCAAGTCTTCATAACAGATTCGTCCGTCTTCTGTTAAATACTGTTCTACTCCCGGATATTTTTCTGACATCACTGTCAGAAAGTCCTGATATATTTTTATTATATTTTTTTCTGCGAACCGGTCTATCATCTGGTTCTGAATCTGCTTTTGAACCTTTTCCTGTCTTTCCTCGCCATAGCTTCTGTTATAGACTTCCATATACTCATCCAGAATAAAATAAGCTATGTTATAAAAACGTTCGTATGGTGGAAGGCTTTGCAGATTGGCAAAAAACATTTTTTTAAGTCTGTCTGCCGGATAGGTCAGCTTTTCATAATGAAAATCCTTAAAGGTAATATTTGAAATAAATTCATCCAAATATTTTTCAAAGGCATCGAAAAATACTACGGAGCCCTTGAGGGCAACATTTCTCAATCGAAGTGAGTCTGCCTCTGCTGTCATTATTGCATCGGACTGCTCTGCACGAGTTTCATGCTCTGCATCCAAAAATACCAGCTCCTCTGTCAAATCATCCCATTGCTTTTCAGGAACCGAATCCTCCATAAGCTCAGGCATTATCTGAGAAATGTAGTCCGAGAAAATATTATTAGGTGAAATTATCATTACATTTCCTGTATTCAAGGTCTTTCTTTTATTGTAAAGAAGCCATGCCAGACGGTGCATTGCAATTACGGTTTTACCGCTGCCTGCCCTTCCGTCTACCACAAGGATTTCCGATTCATCATCTCTAATTATTTCATTTTGTTTTTTCTGAATGGTTGCAATTACAGGATGCATGTGGTCAGCTGCATTTCCGCTGAGTGCCTCAAGTAAAAGCTCATCATATACTCTTTCACTTGTGTCAGACATAAATTCCATCTTACCATTTTGAATTTTATACTGACATTTTTCTGTAACCTCTCCTTTGTATTCGGTTACTTTTTTTGTTCTTCCGTCATTTTCAGTAACCTTGTAGGATACGTCACCAAGCTCATAATCATAGTAGATGCTGCTTACGGGTGCACGCCAGTCAAAAATTTTCATGGTACAGGCTTTATCTGACCAAAAGCCTGAGGTTCCGATATAGATATCTCTTGCCTTTTCTTCTGACTCCTGCTTAAAGCAGACTTTTCCGAAATAAGGGCTTTCTTTCATATATATAAGGCTCTTTATCTTAGCTCTTATATTTTTTAAAAAGAGCTCCATGTTGCCTGCATCCTCAACATTTTCACGAAGCTCATTGACATCCATATCCTGATAATCATCATAGATATACTGCTTAAGCTTTGCAACCTCTTCGTTACCTCTGTCCAGGCTTGCACCGGCTACAGCAAGTGCTTCGTCAAGCTCTTTAAGAACATCTTCTAAATATTTTAATTCGCTTTCTCTATTCAATATATAATTGCTCCCATTATCTTTGAAAAGCAGGCATGTCTCTTTCAATGAATTTTGCCTGCTTATCAACTAATATCAGATTTCGTAATCTGCATAAATATAATTATTTATCTGTGGATATAATGAGCTGTCATTTGGCAGCTGGAAATGCCACCATTCCTGCTTTGAAGCAAGACATTCCAGGTTTGTCTTTTCCGTCATTATATCGTAAAGCATGTTTGCACTGTCATTATTATAGGCCATGTTTCCTCTATAGTCGAGCGTGTGCATCTTTGTCTGCATTGTAAGCTCGTCTCCGAGATTTCCATCCATGTCATAGCCCTGAAGAGTAAGGTCAACGGCCGTACCTTTATTATGGCGTGACTTTTTTGCTATATAATAGGAAGTATCAAAATAACCTTTTAAAAAGCCTACTGCCAGATTCTTTCCGTTTTCAGTATGAGCAAGATAATTGTTGCTCCACATTGAGCTGCTGACCTGTTGAGATGTAGACAATGGGCGATAGCCTTCATATATTAAAAGCGTGCATCCATCTCTGAGGGAATTCTTCTGACACTGAATAAGCTCTAAGGCTAAATCCCATATTACAGGCATCTGGTCCTTACTTCCATAGTTTTTAAGTGCTCTGCCGGTTACTTCTGCAATTTCATTATAGCCTGAAACCGTAAGGCTGTCATCTCCGCTCGAGGCTTTGAGTGGATTATATCTTGTTGATGCCTCTGAGGTTGTATCAATTTCCGTTGCTGAACCTCCTGCGGTAAAAATTGAGCTGTATGCATTTGTTCTGTTTATCTGAATTCCGTATGAATTATTGTGGCTGTCAAATAAATCAGTTATGTCAACAAACATACAGTCTGCGTCTACCCATCCGGTCTGTCCGTCTTCCGTAGTTACATAAAGGCTCCAACGGTTTTTCTTTCTAAGATATGCATAATTGCCATTTTCATCCTTTGTAACCGTCATTGCAGTTCCGCCGGTTATTTTAGCTGTTTTCTTAGTTAAGTCTACCGAGTCATAGAGCTTGGTATCGAATTGAGCCCAAAGCTTTGCACCAAGGCTTCCTGTTTCCGAAGAGAGTACAACCATATTGCTGCCCTCTGAGGTTGTTAAAATACCGTCAATTCCTTCAAACGGATCACCATAGCCGCTTTCTTCGGTATCTGCAGTAAACTCCTCCACATAAACCTCACCTGTAGTAGCTCTTTTTACTGTTACATGATATGTCTTACCGGAATAAAGTCCTGTCAGCTTTACTTGAGTTCCTGCAATCATTTTTGCCTCAAGTTCACCACCGTCATACTGATATTCTACAACAAACATGTCTGTCGAATATCCTGATAAATTAAAGGATATCGTGGTGGTAGTTGCTGTAACAGCGCCAACACCCGGTGCAATAGTAACTGTCGGAGTGGCTGTTACTATGGTTTCTTCAGGCAAAGGTGTAGGTGTGGCAGTAGCATTAGCATAAAAAGTATCCTCTGCCTCTGTACTCTGAGCAGTTGTAGTGCTACTCATTTCCTTCCCCATTCTCTTATAAAGAAGGTATCCTAAAAATACCAGTTCCGCAAGCATAAAAAAGCAAAGAACAATAACTACAATTCTAAATGTATGCTTCATTGCTATTCCCCCTTCTACGTATCTTACTATTTTATATATATTTTAAACAATAGTCAACACTATTTAACCTTATTTAACCTTATTTAACCTTATCGAAGTGGCTTTAAGGTTATGAGCAAGTAGCGAAGCGGACCTGGAATATCCGCTTTGATAGACTAATGTGCAAACATTGACATTTTTTGCCAATTTATATTTGATGCCTGTTCTTAGATTACATCAAAGACAAACTCGCAATCAGTAGCCCGATTGCGAGTTTTTTAGTTAATGGATATACTGTCAAACACATAACAATTGTCATTTGAGGCGATAACCAGGTTAATTGACTTAAATTCTGCAAAGGTATCTTTATCAAAATAAGCCGAGAAACCATTATCATAATCTCCGTTTTCTTTCATCTCATAGAGGCCTTCCTCAGACTTCTTTGTCAGACTGTCCTTTTCAAAAATTGGAAAAGCTTCATATACATGCTGTCCATTTTCAGCTTCTGCCAAAATATAAACCTCATATTCGTCGCCCAGATAGCGTTCATCAATGGCTCCGTAAAGCTGTATATAATCACCATTATCCTCGGCAAAAATATAATTGTCAGCATTATTTATACTTAGCGCTGAGGATGTAAGCGAGGTTTCAGGTGCTACCATAACAGGTGCCTTAAATGCCAGATTTTCAAGATTTCTCTCTACAATTTCAAGAAGCATTACTGTCGGCTTATATTTTTCACAGTAATCAACCCGGTAAGGATAAGCTCTCGAGAAAACAGCATCCTCAAAATTTTCAGCAGCATAAACCTGTGTAGTATTAAAGAAAGAATCTCTAAAAATAACAGCTGAGCCGGTTCCTTTCTCGTTATAAGTTGTAAGAGTAATCGAATCTACATTTTTTTCATGCGAGGTGATTTCGTAACTGAATTCATAGTTAGGATAGCTTTGCATGTCAGTTATTGTCTCGTCAGGATAAACCATTTCAGCAAGGTCACTTGACCAGTCATTAACCTCTGTAAAGGTTATATCTGAGAAGGTAAGATGCTCTATTCCCAGTCCCTCCATCATTGTATTATAGCCTAAAAGTGCACCCTCATAGGTCCAGTGGCTGTCACGTTCCTGATAGAGAACCTTTTCGGCAGAACCAAGAGCTGGATACAAATCAATATAATTAACACCGGCCTTTTCAAAGGCTGCAGCCAAAAGCTCACGATTTCCATTACCGTCTTCTATCGGAATATAATAATAAGGCATATTCTCACTGTAAAGACTGTTTTTGTTAAGAGCAATTGTGATGCCAAAAGTGGTTCCAAGACTGTCAGCATAGTCCTGAACCAGCTTCATTGTATTTGCTACATTTAAAGCATTTCTTTCAGATAAGGTAGCTACATTTAAATAATCCTTAACGGTTTCTGAATAAAAGAGCCAGCCATTCTTTCCCAGAACAATACTATCCTCGGCAGACTGCCCGAAAAGAGCGGATTTAATGGCATTGTCGCTATTAATAAACCCATTTCTAAAGCCGATATTTTCAGAAACCCAGGTATCAAATTCATCAAAGTATTCACTATTAAGACTTCCGGACTCTGTTCTTACGGAAGGAAATTCTGTTTTGTCCGCTTCACGCTCGTTATCACTTTTTGTAAAGGGAATGGCAATTGCCGGAGCAACGAGTGCAGCTGTGAAAGCTGTTATAAAAATACAATCTTTTATCTTCATTAGCTCCTCCTTTAAAACCTAAAATAAATAAACGGATTATAGCTGTCTGAGGCCAGGGATTGGAAGCATAAGAAAACGCAAACCAGGCACAAAAGCATGCTTATCGTATCCCAAACAGAAAAAGCCAGTGAAGCAGTTCCATTTTCGTTTATGGCATTTCCCTTTAATTTAGACATTATTTTTGAAGGAAGAGGTGTACATCCAACAATTGCAAATATAAGAATCAATAAATTATAAGGAGCAAAAAGCTGTAGGGCATAAACATAACCCAGTCCTCCGGTACAGCCAAAGCCAAACATAGCCTTTATAAAGCAGAGTGCCTGACTCATGTCATCAGCTCTAAAGATTACAAAGCCAAGCATGACTGCAAATACTGTATAAATATGCTGAAGAACCCGAAGTGGTTTCTTAACAGACCTCTTAAATCCAAAAATCTGCTCCAGCATCTGAAGTGTGCCATGATATAGTCCCCATATAAGAAAAGTCCAACTGGCGCCATGCCAAATTCCTGTTGCCGCAAAGACAATATATTTATTTAAAATAGTTCTTTTTTTACCTTTTCTGTTTCCACCCAGTGGAATATAGAGATACTCTTTAAACCAGGTAGAAAGAGAAACATGCCATCTTCGCCAAAATTCCTGAATACCACAGGAGATGTATGGGTAAATAAAGTTTTCTTTGAACTCAAAGCCAAAAATTCTGCCAAGTCCAATGGCCATATCAGAATAACCGGAAAAGTCAAAGTATATTTGGAAAAGATAGGTAACAGCTCCAACCCATGCAGCCAAAATGCCAATTTCATCATTGGCAACGCCGAAAATCTGATCTGTAATATAAGCCATGGTATTGGCAATTAGTATTTTCTTACCCATGCCACAGCAGAATCGGTAAATTCCTGATTTAATGCCTTCTACAGTTACTTCACGATTTTCCAAAGCTGTTTCAATGTCATGATATTTAACAATCGGACCGGCAATCAGCTGTGGAAAGAAGGAAATGTAGAGAAAGAGTCTGAAAAAGCTTCTCTGAACCTTTGCATCCCCTCTGTAAACATCAACCACATAAGAAAGTATCTGAAATGTGAAAAAGGAAATACCTATTGGCAGTCTGATTTCAGGTACCGGAATTTGCGCTGCCGAGGGGAGAAGGTTATTTAAGCTGGTAAGAATAAGTGCCGTATACTTAAAAACCACCAAAATCCCGATATTAAATATAACTGACAGTATTAGCCACAATTTGCCTGCAGTTATTTCCGAAGCCGCAGCATCTCTACCGGGCGTTGTGGCTAAATTTAATGCGCGTTCTTTTGCATTACCTATTGCCACACCAAAAAAATAATTGAGGCATACAGAGGCTGCCAGCAAAAGTATATATACCGGTTCTCCATAGGTATAGAATACAATACTTGCCAGTATCAATATGACATTTCTGGCCTTAACATTTTTAATAAAGGTATGTAATAAAAATGTTATGGGGAAAAATATGCATAAGAAAACGAATGAACTGAAAACCATATAATCTCCTTAAGCTTTTGCCCTACTCTATACTTGTGTCGCAGACATCTATGCCTGAAACAACATCGCCTTCATATTCAAAAGTCAGGCTAATATCACCTACAGTATAAACATCATTTGTAGGATGTGATGATGATGGATCTCCATAAGCTTTATAGACATCATCCTGAGTAGATGTGCCAATCTTAATTCCCTTAGCCGTTGAATATCCTGTAGTTGTTGTATAAACATCATAGACAATCTGCTTGCCGCCCGAAGCAATTGTATAAACACTGAGAGTGTCTCCATAATAGTAATTTGTATCGAAGCCGCCTTCAAGACAAGCCTGACCTTCTTCAATATTTACATTGCTGCCAACTTTATTTATATATGAAGTAAAGTCAATTCCGGTCTTTATGTCTATGCTGTTTACAGTAATAACCATGTCTGATGAAGCAACCGTTCCCGCTGCACTTGTAGTCTCTTCTGATGAAGTGTTTTTGGTAGTTTCATTAGAATCATTTTTTTCTGTAGAAGTATTATCTGACGAACTGCCATCTGAAGTACCCTCAGGATTGTCGGTAGCTTCCATCGATGAATCTCCTTCTGAATTAGAAGAATCACCTTCAACAATTACCGGTGCATTAGCATCCTCTGTTGATGAATTGTCTTCCGATGATGAGCTATCGTCTGATGAAGAGCTGTCATCTGATGAAGAGCTGTCATCTGTAGAATCCGCCGGATTATCTACACTGATGGTTATTGACTGACCTCCTACAGCTGAGCTGTCAGAAGTATCATTACTGCCACATGCAGTAAGAGCTGCAAGTGCAAAAACAAGAAGTGTTCCGTAAATAGATTTTTTGTACATTTTTATTTTCCTTCCCTTTTAAAATTTTCTCTTTTATCTTAAACATTTAACCTCAAGGCTAAGCTTATAAATATCTTCGTTTATTCCGCTGCCGGATAATCATCCTTATTCCACTCATATCTGGTGCCACTCGTGTACCAGTTGTATGATGAAAGCTTTTCGTCTGTCCAGCCATTTACATCCAGTCGCTGTCTTTCCGGATCATAATGTCTCCAGACCCCGTCTGAAACTTCAACCAGTAACCAGTTGTGTTCTGAATAAATTGCGCCCTTGCCAACAACTATCACACTATTGTAACCAGCTGCATCCAGCATAAGCTTCATTATTGCTGCGTAATCCCAGCAGGCGCCCTTGCCGGTATTAAACATCCTTATTGCCATCGAACGAAGATCAGATTTGTCACGATAATAATAGCTGAAATTATTGCGGCAATAATAAAAAATTTCTTTGATTGAGCTGCCCTTCTTTTCAAGGAGATAATCAATATACTCATCAAGATTATCTTCAGTAATCTTAGCAAATCGTGCTTTTCCAACGCCATTGGCATCATATATATATTCGTCTATGGTCGTGCTTACTGCCATTGATCCATTTGAATAGAAATAATACTGATTGCCATCTATCTTTAACAGACCTGTTGCCATTGCGCCGTTTGAATTAGGATTCAGATAATATTTAACTCCATCAATTGTCTGCCAGCCGGTTTTTACTACTCCGTCACTATCTACATAATACTTTTTAGAGCTAATGGTATGCCAGCCACCTGAAATGAGATAACCGTCACTACAGAAGTAATAAAGCTTACTACTTATAGTCTGGAAGCCTTTTACTCTTTTACCATCACTGCCAAAATAATATTTTTTGCCACCTATTGTCTTCCAGCCTGTATAAAGCGAACCGTCATCATTTACAAAGACAATATCACTGCCAATTGTAGTCTGACCTGCCGCAAGAATACCTCCATTTGCATTAAAATAATAGGTTTTGCCACTTATGGTTTTATAGCCTGTAGCAATTTTTCCATCTGCTTCAAAATAATATTTACTTCCATCAATGGTCTTCCAACCGGTTACAGCCTTTCCATCTGTATTAAAATAATATTTAGATTTGTTAATGGTCTTCCAACCACCACTTACTTTACCATCAGAGCCAAGGAAATAGTAGGTTCCATCAATATTTACAAGTCCGGTCTGAACATATCCATTTTTATAATATACAGAATCAATCCATCCCGAATCATAAGTACCATCTTCTTTGAAATTGTATTTTGTGCCATCAACAGTTGTTTCACCTACAGCAAGCGTACCGTCAGCTTTTAGATAGATATAATTATCATCTTTTTTGAACCAGCCTGTCTGCATTACACCATCGGCATTAAAGTAATATTG
>CAZVBH010000061.1:0-13551 GCA_964625275.1 uncultured Lachnoclostridium sp. | reverse complement strand
TGTAGCTCAACCTGATGCAAGAGCTGCACTTAAAGCCTGCACCTCCTACTATTCAGTTGAGGCTAAACGTCTGAAGGCAGAGGAAGATAAACGTCGTGCTGAAGAAGAAGCAAGACGTCAGGCTGAAGAAGAAGCAAGACGCAAGGCCGAGGAGGAAGAACGTCTTCGTCGTGAAGCTGAAGAAGCTGCTGCTCGTGCTGCTGAAGAAGCTAGAATTGCTGCTGAAGAAGAAGCAAGGCGACAGGCCGAGGAAGAAGAAAGACTTCGTCGTGAAGCTGAGGAAGCTGCTGCTCGTGCAGAAGAAGAAGCTAGAATTGCTGCTGAGGAAGAAGCAAGACGACAGGCCGAGGAAGAAGAACGAGCAAGACGTGAAGCTGAAGAGGCTGCTGCTCGTGCAGAAGAAGAGGCAAGACGTAAGGCTGAAGAAGAAGCAAAAAGAGCAGCTGATGAAGCAGAACGTATTCGTCTTGAAGCTGAGGAAGAAGCCAGACGTGCTGAAGAGGAATTAGCAAGACTTGAAGCTGAGGAGGCTGCCCGCAAGGCAGAGGAAGAAGTTCGCAAGGCCAAGGAAGAAGCCAAAAGAAAAGCTGAGGAAGAAGAAGCAAAGCGTCTTGCAAGTGAGAAACGAAGAAAAAGTTTTACAGAGCGTTTTGGAATGGCTGATATGGCTGAGAAACAACGTGAAGAGTCTAGAAGAATTCTGGATTCAATTCCTCATGTTACCGGAGAAACCGTACAGGATGATACTCCTGATTCCCACGATGATGATTATCAGCCTGAATCCGGTCCGATTTTCGTAGAAACAGAACCTGTTGATGAATATGCTGTTGGTGACACAATAGTTGTAGATGCTGTGGAGGTTAATGCTTCTGATGAGCCCGATGACTTCTACTCTTCTGTCGATGATAATGCTGACAATAATGATAATTTTGACAGCTTTTTCTCAGGCATCAAAAAACGCGGCAGTGTTGTTGAGGATATGTTTTCTGATAATCTTTTCAGCAACGATTCAGAAAAATCTGAAGATAAATCCGATGATTCAAATAAAGATTCTGACGAAGAAGGTCCTACTTTTGAGGAAATAATCAACAGTCAGGTTCATAAGACCGAGCCTTCCGTTGGAGAAAGTTCTTCAAGTCACTCCAAACGAGAAAGCTTTGCATCTACCTTTGCTAAAATGGATGCAATTGGTGATATTGACGATGGAACTTACAGAGGCTTTGTCCCTGATTATCATGAAGATACTACTCAGGATGAGGATGAATTAATTGCCAATAAATATGGCTTTAGCGCTCAGGATTATAAAGAATTAAAGGAAAGAACTGCGAAGAAGCTTCATGACCGAAAGGCTAATCCACCTGCTAAGCCAAAGCCTGAGAATAAGGATTTCAAGATTATTGAAGAAGAAGAAATCGATAGTTTCAGAGGCTTTGTACCGGATTATACGCTGGCAAAAGAAGAAGAAAAGATGAAATACTATACAGGACGTACCTCAATTGATTACTCCAAATATAGAACTAATTCTGAATCTTCTGAAAGAAATGGATTAGCTGATTTAAATGGTACATTACGTTATTCAACGACCACTGAGCTTGGTAATCTGTTTAATGCTGCAGCTTTGAAAAATTCAAGAAAGCCTTCTGATTATTCAGATATAAAATCATCAAATTATTTACTTGCTCTCACAGGTGGACAGCTTAATGCTCTCTTTACATCCTGGCTGATGACAAATGTGACTTCGGTTTCTATCAGACAATATGAAAAAGCAAATGCAACACCTGATCAGAATTACGAAAATAAAATAGAAGGTGTTAAAGGACTTTTAAAACAGAATTTTGGAAAGCTTGAAGACAGTGTAATAGATATTATTGTAAGAAAATTTTATAATAAATATTTGGATGAATAAAATTTCTAAACAGCCCCTGGCATATGTTAGGGGCTGTTTGAATTATCCTTATCGAAGTTGCTCATTAACCTTAAAGCCACTTCGTGGCCCATCAGTAGGAGTCCAGCCTCCTACTGATGCAGAAAAGTCCCTCACTTAAGAAGCTGGGACTTTTCAGATATAGTTAAATTAATTCTTACATTATCATAAATGATATATGCTTCAAATGAATCATTCAATAAATTTGAACCAGGCGGTATATGAAAAATTTCTGTCACAGTTTCAGTTCCGTCCGACAGATATGAAAGATTATACTCTTCCACTTCGTAATCATCATTTACAGTCCATTTAGAAATATCTAAATCTTTTTCTGAATAATTGGCCTTTACGAATTCTAATAAGGCTTCAGTATCCTGCCATTTATAATTTTTGTTAGGTGGCCAACCACTTGCCAAAACCGTATTTATGAGTACTGTATTCTCAAAATTTGTAGCTCCCACAAAGCAATAGCCGGCTTTGGATGTAAATCCGGTTTTTATACCAATTCCATTTTCAGTATACAGATATTTATTTATATTAGAAATAATGAAGGATTTTGATCTAGTGATTTCGTTAAAGGAATATTGTGCTGTTGAGACAATCTCTCTAAATAATGCATTTTTCATGGCATATGAAGAAATCAGTGCCATATCATAAGCAGTTGAATAGTGTCCGTCAGCATCAAGCCCGTTTGGAGTAACGAAAGATGAATTAAGTGCACCTATTTCGGCTGCCTTATCATTCATAAGCTGACTAAAGGCTTCAGTACTTCCGGCTATTTTTTCTGCAATTGCTACCGAAACATCATTATAGCTGCAAAGCATCATTGCATAAATCAAATCTCTCATATAATACTCTTCGCCTTCAACAATCCCCAGCTTTACCTTTGGCATTGAAGCTGCATATGAGCTTACTTTTACAATTTCATCTGTCATTTCGCTCTCAATTGCGATAATAGCAGTAAGAATTTTAGTAGTGCTAGCAATTGGCATTTGAACATTTTCATTATTTCCTAAAAGAAGATGATTATCTCTATAATCTATTATCGCATAATTTTTAGAAATCATAGATATTTCATTCGATAATGAATTCGAGAATAACGGCTCAGGGTTATATATGACTTTTGCAAAATATCTGTCATAATTATATATATGGCTGTCTGCTTTTTGACTATTAGAGCAGGAGCTATTAATAATTACAAAAAATATAATAATAGCAATAAATGAGAGCTTGATTTTATAAAAAGGACTTTTCATTATACTCTTCCTTTATAAAGATCATGCCATTTTTTTGCATCCTCCCGATAGCGCACAGCTACTTCCATCAAATCATTATACTGCTTTTTTATACTGTCAATTGTTTCTGATTTTTGAGTGAGAATAGTTTTAAATTTATTTGTTTCCTGCCTTTTGACTTCCTCTAACTGTTTTAACTGCAGGGACAAAAATTCATTTTTTTGCTTCAGTTCTTCTACCAATGCCTCATGTTTTTGAGTAAGCTCATCAATTTTATTCTCAACTTCATTTTTATTTTCGAATTCATTTTTAATTTCAACCTTGTTTGAAGTTTCCTCTTTATTTTTAGTTTTATCTTTATGTTTAGTTGCTTCTTTGGTTGAAGTTTCTTCTTCAGGCCTTAAGCCACCATTACCTTTTGTGACGTTATTTTCTTTTATTGAATATAATTGAATCATATTACACCTTAATCCCCAAAAAACAAACTTTATACTCCTTCATAAATATATGGGCACATTAAGAAGTTTAGAACATAAAATGTAGTAAAAAAAAGGAAATTGCTTCATGGCTAATTGTAAAGCATGTAAGACAGGCAAATGCAGGATTGTAAGCAGCAGGTGTCAGAACATGACGGACGGCTGCTTTGATGTTTGTACAAATCCAATTTGTGGCTGTCCGAATGAGCTTAGTCTTCAGGCTCCTTTGATTTATGATGAGGTTGGTATCAATCTTTGTACTTCCTTTGATGTAGACGTAGATATTTCTACAACGTATCCGACTGCTGTTAGTGCATGTGCCCAAATTTTGGATTTGACATATACTTATGGCACTGATAATGTCATTATAACAAGGATATCCGGCAGACCAAACTGCTATCTTGTGACACTTAGCAATCTGACGGCAAATTTTGCAATTACTCTGTATGACAGTTCCTGTACTGCTTTAGGTACAATTTTTGCTTCTGCTGTTTATTTGCCTTCAGATACTACTTCTTCAACATATGATGCGGAAACAAATCCGAGTTCTGTAAGCCTTGAGATATTTGCACCTTACGGAGTTTCTTACAATTCGGCAACAAGCGGTAATCCGACAATTGCTCTTAATAACATTGGATTTATGTCCACAGATAATACTGTTACTCAGGGACTTAATATTTATGCAATTCCGAAGGTTTTGGGACTTGATGTTACGACTGACACTCTTACAGTTGGCGTGACATTAATTCTTCAGAGTCTTTATTTTGCAGGATACTGTGTACAGAGTGCCGGTAAAATTAGTACACCAAAAGGCAGCCTTATTCCATCAGAGGACAGCGAATGTCTGAATTTTGTTGCCGGTGAATTGCTTAATCTTGCAATAAGGCCACTAAATCTTGGAGCACCTGCCTGTGAAGAAAACCTTAAACAGGATTGCAGTGAAAGCTGTTGTGGATGCGAAAATGCAGAAACGGGACTGTTGTAGTAAACTATTGTGATAATAAAAAGCCCCAACTTTAAAAGTTGAGGCTTTTTAACTAAACTTACATATCTTATTTTTTACTTCTTATGATTCCCACAACACAGAGTATTGAAATGATGTTTAAAACTGGATATTGTATATTTCAAATGCTGTTTTAAACTGCATTTAACTAATATGGAGTTTATTTTAATGAAAATTTAAATTCATTATTGACTTTTGAAACTGTTTTAAGTATCATACATTTAAACAGTTATTTAGTTAGATTTAATAGTTTTTTCAAAATGCTGTTTTAAATATCATTCGAGGTGATTTTATGAAAACATTATCAGTTCAAAAGCTTGTAGAAACTGTTGTAAGCTTAAGAAAAACTAAAGGATATACCCAGGTTACTCTTGCTGAGGCAACCGGTATTAATCGTGCTATGATTGGAAGACTTGAAAAAGGTGACTACATCCCATCCGTCGAGCAATTACAAGCACTCGCACACACTCTTGGATTTGAGGTTACAGATCTTTTTGTAGATGAAGCTGGTGAAAATAATGCTTCAGCTGAGGAAGCTCCAATCACTAAAAGCTATAATATTGCTGTCGCAGGAACGGGCTATGTTGGTCTCTCCCTCGCAGTTCTTCTCTCTCAGCACAATCATGTTACCGCTGTAGATATTATTCCCGAGAAGGTTGACCTTATTAATAAGAAGAAATCCCCTATTCAGGATGATTATATTGAAATGTATCTTGCAAATAAAAAGCTTGAGCTTCATGCAACACTTGATGCAGAGTCAGCATATAAAAATGCAGATTTCGTCATTATCGCTGCACCAACCAATTATGACAGCAAGAAAAACTTTTTTGACTGCTCAGCCGTAGAAAATGTTATTGAAACTGTTTTGGCAATTAATCCAAATGCTACAATGATAATCAAGTCTACAATCCCTGTTGGTTACACTGCTTCCGTCAGAAAAAAATATAATACCAGGAATATTATCTTCAGTCCGGAGTTTTTGCGTGAATCAAAGGCACTTTATGACAACCTTTATCCAAGCAGAATTATTGTAAGCTGTGATGAGGAGAGTTCTGAAAAGGCGCATATCTTTGCGGCACTTTTGCAACAGGGCGCAGAGAAGAAAAATATCGATACTCTCTTCATGGGATTTACCGAAGCAGAGGCTGTAAAGCTTTTTGCAAATACCTATCTCGCACTTCGAGTTTCCTACTTTAACGAGCTGGACACATACGCTGAAACAAAGGGCTTGAATACACAGGAAATCATCCAGGGTGTCTGCCTTGATCCACGTATCGGAACCCATTACAATAATCCTTCATTTGGCTACGGTGGCTATTGCCTGCCTAAGGACACCAAACAGCTTCTTGCAAACTTTGCCGACGTACCTCAAAATATGATGTCTGCAATTGTTGAATCAAACAGAACCAGAAAGGACTTTATTGCAGACAGAGTTCTTGAAATTGCCGGAGCCTATGAAGCAAACGACCTTTGGAACAGAGATAAGGAGGGAGATGTAGTTGTTGGCGTTTATCGTCTGACAATGAAATCAAATTCTGACAACTTCCGTCAATCTTCAATTCAGGGCGTTATGAAGAGAATTAAAGCAAAGGGTGCTACAGTCGTTATCTACGAGCCAACCCTTAAGGACGGCGAAACCTTCTTTGGTTCTAAGGTTGTAAACAATCTGGATGAATTTAAAGCTATGAGCAGAGCTATTATTGCAAACCGCTATGACAGCTGCCTGGATGATGTAATTGATAAAGTTTATACACGTGACATTTTCAAGCGTGATTAAGGAGATTTTATGCAGAAAATTGATTTAAAAAATAAGACAATATTAGTAACCGGCTCGGCAGGCTTTATTGGAAGCAATCTTGTCTTAGAGCTTCTCTCCTCTTTATCACCACTGACAATCATAGGTATTGATAACATGAATGATTACTATGATGTCAGTATCAAGGAATGGAGACTGACTGAAATTGATAAATGCCTGTTAGCTCACAGCGACAGCAGCTATAAATTCTATCGTGGAGATATCGCAGACAAGTCTCTGATTGATAAAATATTTAACGAGCATAAGCCTGATGTCGTAGTTAATCTTGCAGCCCAGGCCGGAGTCAGATATTCTATCACTAATCCGGATGCTTATATTCAGTCTAATCTGATTGGCTTTTACAATATACTCGAGGCCTGTCGACATTCTTATGATAATGGTGAAAAAGGTGTTGAGCATCTTGTATATGCTTCCTCCTCTTCTGTTTATGGTTCAAACAAAAAGGTCCCATACAGCACAGATGACAAGGTAGACAATCCTGTATCTTTATATGCAGCGACAAAAAAGAGTAACGAGCTCATGGCACATGCCTACTCAAAGCTCTACAATATTCCTTCAACAGGCCTTAGATTTTTTACTGTTTATGGTCCTGCGGGCAGACCTGACATGGCATACTTTGGCTTCACAAATAAGCTTATTAAAGGTCAGAAAATTCAAATTTTTAATTATGGTAACTGTAAGAGAGATTTTACCTTCGTTGATGATATTGTTGAAGGCGTCAAGCGAGTAATGCAAGGTGCCCCAGAGAAAAAGATGGGCGAGGACGGACTGCCTATCCCACCTTATGCTGTTTACAATATTGGTAACAGTAATCCTGAAAACCTTCTTGACTTCGTAGACATCCTTAGTCAGGAGCTGATTAGTGCAGGTGTACTGCCAAAGGATTATGATTTTGAAGCTCATAAAGAGCTGGTGCCTATGCAACCCGGTGATGTACCTGTCACATTCGCTGATACTACCCCACTGGAAAGAGACTATGGTTTTAAGCCGGACACACCTCTAAGATTGGGGCTTAGAAAATTTGCCGAGTGGTATAAAGAATTTTATAAAATCTGACAAAAAACCACTTAAACATAGGTGCAAAGCGCCAATGTTTAAGTGGTTTTCCGTCCTTATTCACACGTGAATTTCAGTCTTTTCTGAAGTGGCTTTAAGGTTATGAGCAAGTAGCGAAGCGGACCCGGAATATCCGCTTTGATAAATATCCACTTTGATTATTCCTTATAAAGTAAGGAATAATTTTGAATATTCATACATATAATAACCTTGGATAGCTGATTCTACAAATAGGATTAGCAGATGAGGTGATGAGTTGATATATTTAAAATCTATTAAAGTTTATTTTTATACCGGATTGATTTTTGTATTGATTTTGGGTACACTTGCTCATTTCTTTTATGAATGGAGCGGAAGCTGTATTCTGGTTGGACTTTTTACTCCAATAGATGAATCTACCTGGGAACACATGAAGCTGATATTTTTTCCAATGCTGCTCTATTCGATATTTCCGATTTTAAAATTAAATAATTATAGATCAGAGCTAGCTTCAGGCTTGTTTACGGGGATTATTGTCGGAACTTTTCTAATCCCGGTTCTGTTTTATACTTATAGTGGAATCCTCGGATATAATCTCCTTGCGCTTGACATTGCTACCTTTGTCATTAGTGTTCTGGTTGCATTTTATGTTGCAAGAAAGATTACAGTAAGCGGCATACTTAAAAAGTATGCCTGGGTTTGTACTGTACTTGTAGCAGTTTTAGGAATATGCTTTTTAATATTCACTATAAGGAAGCCTGAGTTAGGGATTTTTAGTGTTAAAGGAGTGTAAGTTTACCCCAAAAACACTAATTACAATATTCTTTAATATATTCAGCAAAAAAAGGAAGTGATAAGGAGATATAAGCTTGTCTTGTTTCCAGTAAACCTCTTTTAATGAGTCTGTCTCTATACATGGAGTAATTTCCTGCTTTATCTCCCATAAGCTTTAAAATCTCTTCTCTTTTATATTCTTCTTTTCCCGTAAGAAGACGCATTAAAAATCTATCTGTTTCTGTCAATTTTCCCCATATTTTTCCATAGGAATAAGCAAACAGTTCTGTTCTTAGATTAGGAATTATATCATCAAGTTTTTCATTCTTACTTTTTTTAAAATATAATACTCCTAATTCCTGAAATGCATATGCATATCCTTTCGTAATGCATGACATCCTCTGCGCTTCCTTATAATCAATATTTAATTTTTGTCTATACATTTCTGCCATACGAATAGTATTAAGTGGTTCAGTTTTAATCGTGGTAGATCTTCTGAAAAAAGTGAGATTTTTCACATTGCTCACTTCCTGAATATTTTCATACAAGCCGGTACATACAAGATATACCGGATAACCTGCTCTTAGCCATTTTCCAAATTCTGAAGTAAATTTAATAAGCTCAGAATTTTTTGATACCTCATCAATTCCAATTAGTATTTTTTTACCTTTACTCTGTGCGTCTAGAATCATGCTTTCAAGCTCAACACCTATATCAAAATATTTCTCATTTTCTGAAGAATAACCTAAGCCACCACCTGTTCCCATTACAGAAGCAGATATATTCAAGCTTTTTATATTGTGTCTACTATTTCCAAGTCCATAATTATGAAGCATGGCTGCCATTTGCATTAGCATATCCCTAGTCGGATTTATGTCAAGAACTAACCAACCACTTTTCTTATTTTCATCATTCCTTAATTGTTCTTCAATTTTAGTCAGAATAACAGTTTTGCCAGAACCTCTGACTCCGGTAATCTTATAAACAGATTCAGAAGGTTTTTCATAGCTGAAGTTTTCTATTATTTCACTTACTTTTTCAGTAACAATATAAGTATACTGTGGTACCTTACTAAATGTAGTAGTAAATGGATTCTGCATTTTATACCTCTTTTCCGGTCGATGAATTCCATAGATAGAACTTTGTCTAAAAAGTCTAAATTCTTAAACATTAGAAATCCATCTTAATAAATTCTTATATTTTTATACCTCTTTATACTTTTACAGTTCTTTTATAACTCTTTATACTTTTTACAATATTTTATAACTCTTTATACTTTTTTTCAATAGTTTTTATATATTTAATAAAGTCATACCTGAAATGTTAATTCCTGGTATTACTATTATGAAAATATGTAAAAGAAATACCTCCCGCGCCAACAGCACGAGGAGGTACTTTTATTTACATATTTAGTTGTTCAAAGCTAGGGCTTAGAGCGTCATGACTCACGTTTTCCCAAAAATTCTGACAATGTAATCCTATCATATGCTCCATTCTTTTTATCTTCAGGGTGTGGTTCTAATCCAATAATTGTAATTTGCTGATAATCCGGTCCATAAACCCAAAACATTCTCATAGCACCGCTATTCCGATTTTCTAAATAAGACTGCCAAACCTTAATTCCATATCTTCGTGATAATGGAACTATTTCATGGCTTTGAAGACTAGGGTACATAGGATTTTCTGCTAATTTTTTAAGAGCATTTCCCCACTTTTTAAAAAGTTGTTCCTCTTGTTTGCTCGCTGAGCCATCAATATTTTTCTGCCACAAATTTTTCCACAAGTCTTCCATTTCTGGAATGCCCATTCTGATTTTATATGCCATTAATCGCCCCCTAAAAAGCAGATAAGTCAATTGGCTCAGATACCTTATTTATCTTAAAGTTATCAATAGCTTGATCCATATCTTCAAGTGTTTTGGTAGAAATAGAATCAGGAACTGTCAATTCTCTAGGTTCCAACATTATGCACCCATTAGAGAATTCTCTTACATAATAATACTGATACATTGCTCCTCGTAAAGTAACTCGTTTTTTATTGTCAATATGAACGGTATAATCGCTTACTTCCTTCAATATAATCACCTCGTCATACATTTTGTGTGGGAAATCCCACATAAGAATTATATAACATCTAAAACAAATTTGTCAATGTAATCAACAAAATTAATTTTATCCGCACATCCTTAAGATTTGATTTATAATTATATAAGAATGAAAACTCAGGTATGTATGCTGATAAAAACTCAGGCTTGATTTATTATTATAATATTGTTATAATGCAATTAATTAAAGGTGCTACCGATAGACGGTTGCCCATATTAAAGAAGTTAAAACGACTGCTCTAAAATCTTAGTGGGACTTAGGGGCGGTCGTTTTTACGTTCTAAGATTCTTCCTACTGCAACTCCGGCAGAGAAGAAAGTTATTATTGATGCAGCTGCACCTAAAATCTCAACTACTATCATCATTGCAGATTTGGCATCAAAAAAGTACCTCCCGCGCCAACAGCACGAGGAGGTACTTTTATTTATATATTTAGTTATTCACAGCTAGAGCTTAGAGTGTCATGTATCCTTTCCTTACGGTACTGTTCCAACGTTTTCCCAGAATCTGGCAAAGCACCTACAAGGCTATCCAGAATGTTATTAACAGAACTAGAAGCACTTTGTTCTCGTTTCATTTGCTGAAAATATACAAACTGAACATAGCTATATACAATTTCCATCTGTTTTTCAGGAAGAACACTTAACATATCTATCGTTTTTTCCAAAGTAGACATAACAATTTTCATCCACTCTTTGCTTACTATATCAATTTTGATTATACCATTTATTCCATAATATAACAAGAGGCCATAAAATATCTAGAGTGACAGGGACCAATGTTAGTTCCATTCATAGGGATATACCTCAATTAATATTTTTGCTTCATCTATACACATTGGTGCCTAACATCTTACTCTCAATTTAAGGAAGCCTAAGTTAGAAATTTTTAGTGTTGATGGAGTGCAAGTTTACCCCAAAAACACTAATTACAATATTCTTTAATATATTCAGCAAAAAAAGGAAGTGATAAGGAGATATAAGCTTGTCTTGTTTCCAGTAAACCTCTTTTAATGAGTCTGTCTCTATACATGGAGTAATTTCCTGCTTTATCTCCCATAAGCTTTAAAATCTCTTCTCTTTTATATTCTTCTTTTCCCGTAAGAAGACGCATTAAAAATCTATCTGTTTCTGTCAATTTTCCCCATATTTTTCCATAGGAATAAGCAAACAGTTCTGTTCTTAGATTAGGAATTATATCATCAAGTTTTTCATTCTTACTTTTTTTAAAATATAATACTCCTAATTCCTGAAATGCATATGCATATCCTTTCGTAATGCATGACATCCTCTGCGCTTCCTTATAATCAATATTTAATTTTTGTCTATACATTTCTGCCATACGAATAGTATTAAGTGGTTCAGTTTTAATCGTGGTAGATCTTCTGAAAAAAGTGAGATTTTTCACATTGCTCACTTCCTGAATATTTTCATACAAGCCGGTACATACAAGATATACCGGATAACCTGCTCTTAGCCATTTTCCAAATTCTGAAGTAAATTTAATAAGCTCAGAATTTTTTGATACCTCATCAATTCCAATTAGTATTTTTTTACCTTTACTCTGTGCGTCTAGAATCATGCTTTCAAGCTCAACACCTATATCAAAATATTTCTCATTTTCTGAAGAATAACCTAAGCCACCACCTGTTCCCATTACAGAAGCAGATATATTCAAGCTTTTTATATTGTGTCTACTATTTCCAAGTCCATAATTATGAAGCATGGCTGCCATTTGCATTAGCATATCCCTAGTCGGATTTATGTCAAGAACTAACCAACCACTTTTCTTATTTTCATCATTCCTTAATTGTTCTTCAATTTTAGTCAGAATAACAGTTTTGCCAGAACCTCTGACTCCGGTAATCTTATAAACAGATTCAGAAGGTTTTTCATAGCTGAAGTTTTCTATTATTTCACTTACTTTTTCAGTAACAATATAAGTATACTGTGGTACCTTACTAAATGTAGTAGTAAATGGATTCTGCATTTTATACCTCTTTTCCGGTCGATGAATTCCATAGATAGAACTTTGTCTAAAAAGTCTAAATTCTTAAACATTAGAAATCCATCTTAATAAATTCTTATATTTTTATACCTCTTTATACTTTTACAGTTCTTTTATAACTCTTTATACTTTTTACAATATTTTATAACTCTTTATACTTTTTTTCAATAGTTTTTATATATTTAATAAAGTCATACCTGAAATGTTAATTCCTGGTATTACTATTATGAAAATATGTAAAAGAAATACCTCCCGCGCCAACAGCACGAGGAGGTACTTTTATTTACATATTTAGTTGTTCAAAGCTAGGGCTTAGAGCGTCATGACTCACGTTTTCCCAAAAATTCTGACAATGTAATCCTATCATATGCTCCATTCTTTTTATCTTCAGGGTGTGGTTCTAATCCAATAATTGTAATTTGCTGATAATCCGGTCCATAAACCCAAAACATTCTCATAGCACCGCTATTCCGATTTTCTAAATAAGACTGCCAAACCTTAATTCCATATCTTCGTGATAATGGAACTATTTCATGGCTTTGAAGACTAGGGTACATAGGATTTTCTGCTAATTTTTTAAGAGCATTTCCCCACTTTTTAAAAAGTTGTTCCTCTTGTTTGCTCGCTGAGCCATCAATATTTTTCTGCCACAAATTTTTCCACAAGTCTTCCATTTCTGGAATGCCCATTCTGATTTTATATGCCATTAATCGCCCCCTAAAAAGCAGATAAGTCAATTGGCTCAGATACCTTATTTATCTTAAAGTTATCAATAGCTTGATCCATATCTTCAAGTGTTTTGGTAGAAATAGAATCAGGAACTGTCAATTCTCTAGGTTCCAACATTATGCACCCATTAGAGAATTCTCTTACATAATAATACTGATACATTGCTCCTCGTAAAGTAACTCGTTTTTTATTGTCAATATGAACGGTATAATCGCTTACTTCCTTCAATATAATCACCTCGTCATACATTTTGTGTGGGAAATCCCACATAAGAATTATATAACATCTAAAACAAATTTGTCAATGTAATCAACAAAATTAATTTTATCCGCACATCCTTAAGATTTGATTTATAATTATATAAGAATGAAAACTCAGGTATGTATGCTGATAAAAACTCAGGCTTGATTTATTATTATAATATTGTTATAATGCAATTAATTAAAGG
>CAZVBH010000060.1:0-13821 GCA_964625275.1 uncultured Lachnoclostridium sp. | reverse complement strand
CAATTTGGCAGCAAGGAAAGAGGCTGGGTACTCGAGCTTCCAATGAACGGATTTCTGTTCCCTGCCTTTAACAATAGAAATACCGATATCAATTCACTTCTTTATTATACAAAGAATGCTGAAAAACTGAATCAGCCATTTATCGATGGAGTTCTCGGCTGTGAGCACACAATGACAGCAGGAAGTCAGAAGGAAAGCTTCCAGTCTCTGATTACCGACGCACTTGCAGAGGAGTGTGAGTTCGACCTTGTCAGAACCATTCATGAGACAGTTAATGATATCATAGAAGACAACAAGGACGAGCCGGAGCCTGTAATGCTTGATAAGCAAGAGGTTGTAAAGGTGCTCGAAAAGAGCGGTGTGCCGGAAGAAAAGTGCAGAACCTTTGAAGAAAAGTTTGATGAAGAAATCGGACCAAAGGGAAAGCTGCAGGCAACCAATATTGTTGACACAAGAACCATGAAGGTAAAGACTGCCTCGGTAGAAATAAAGGTAAGTCCGGACAATGCTGACCTTCTTGAAACCAGAATAATTGATGGCAGAAGATGTATTGTAATCACTCTCGATGATAGCGTAGAGGTTAACGGAATGCCTGTAAGATGTGGCGCAGTTGACCCAGACGCACCTGAAGGAGAAAATACCCCTGAATAAATTTGCTTTTAATTAGCCGGATTTGATTGGTTAAGACTGAAGCTGGATTTTGATTAGTGGGATTTAGTCTACACCTAAATATTATATATTTGAAAGTTATATATTTGAAAGTGACTTAATTGTTTAACCTTATCTGAAAAGTCATGAGCAAGTGGTGAAGTGGATCTGGAATATCCGCTTTGATAAGTTCAAATCAAGATACTTTCATATTCTAGAAGCCTTCAAATAGGAATAAAATATAGTAAAATTAATAAAGACTGAAATCAGCCATCATCAGATGACAGATTTCAGTCTCTTTATTTATGAAAAAGAACTTATCATTTCTGCTTTTTGCCTTTGCAATTCTTCTGCTCGTAGTCTGCTTCTTCACCGTTTTGTTTTTTGATAACGGAGAAAAAACTGAAGCCTTAAAAGTAAGTAATACCTGCACAATATACCACGAAGACGGTACAACCGAAGAATATGTTCCTAATCTCGGAGCAATTGTCATAGATGCCGGTCATGGAGGCGTGGACCCGGGAAAGGTAAGCCTTGATGGAACTCTGGAAAAGGACATAAATTTGCAAATAGCCTTAAGGCTAAGGATAAAATTGGAGTCAGAGGGTTATACTGTTATAATGACGCGGACTACCGATGAGGATACCTGTACCGGTGATTATGGCAAAACAAAGGACCTTGAGACAAGAACTCAGACGATTTCAGCTGCAAATGCCCTGCTTGCAGTTTCAATTCATCAAAACAGCTTTAGTGAAGAAAAAGTCTTTGGAGCACAGGTTTTTTATAAAGAAGCTGATAATGAGAGCATGCTGCTCGCTTGTTCCATACAGGAGAGCATGAAAGTACTAAACCCTGACAATAAGAGAGAGGCAAAGGCTAACTCGGATTATTATCTGTTTCGTAACGTAGAAATACCTATTGTAATCGTAGAATGTGGCTTCCTAAGTAATCCAGAAGAAGAAAAGCTACTTAAAAATTCTGACTACCAGCAGCAGATAGCCGAGTGTATATATAAGGGGATAAAGGATTTTCTTGATTTATAAGTCAGAAAATGACACTCTAATAAGCAAGAAAATGCCATCCTAATTAAGCAAGAAAATAACATCCTAATTAAGTAAGAAAATAACACTCTAATAAGCAAGAAAATGCCATCCTAAATCAAGTCAGAAAATGCCATTCTAATTCTTGACATGAATAGTTGAATGTGATAACCTAATTTTTACATGAAGTCATGTAAGGTACGTGATTAATGATTAACCTTGAGCCACGAAGAGGCATTAAGGTTATGAGCAAGCAGCGGAGAGGACCTGAAATATCCGCTTTGCTGATTAAAAAGCGCTACCCAGTTTAAAAAGTGTATGACTTTTCAGATAAAGCTAACTAATAGGAGGACAAAATTATGGCATGTTTTTTAGTACCGGGCACAGAGGCTGTGGTATCTACTATTGTAACAAAAGTAATTGAACATAAAGAGAATAAGGCAGAAGCAGAAAAGCCTGAGCAGACAGAAGGCGTTGTTGAAATTAAAAAAGAACGTTTATCAAGCAAGCTCAAGAGACTTAATTATTTTCTCTGGGGTGGCTCAGGACTTCTCGCATTTGAACATTTATGGCATGGAGAAATTCAGCCATTTTTCCCATTCCTTACCGCAGCAGGCTCTAAGGCAGATACAGTACAGATGCTTCATGAAATGTCGACAATCGGTGTAACCATGGCAGTACTTGTAACGGCAGTTTGGGGTGTAATAACATTAGTCACAGGCAAAATTGCAAAGAAGGAGGAATCTGTGGCTGATAGCTTTAGTAAAGGGGTAACAAGATAATGACACTTTTAATTACACTGTTCGCAGCAGTTATTGTAACCCTTGTTTGGTATTCCAGTGAGAAGGCTCGTGAGCTGAAAATCGGAGTTCTCTGCTACATGTTTTGGGGAGCCTCCATTATGTGGATGGCAGATGCCATTTTTGAATATGTAGAACTAAGAGCAGAGTATTTTACACCTTCTGCGCAGGATATGTTAAATGACACATTCTTAGGATTATCAGAAATTGCCTTGGCCTTGGTGGTTTGGATAGTAATTCTGCTTATAAAGGATCCGAAAAATGTGATTAAGAAAACCTTGACTACAACTAAGTGATTCGAAGAAAACCTACAACTAAGTGATTCTGAACAAAGAATTACATAATTTATTGCATAATTTGTTAAATTTTTATGCGATTTACCTGTTTTTTCATTTTGCTGTTGAATTTTATAGACAAATGTTGTAATCTAAAGTTGCGTAACAATGAGGTTTGTTTAGGATTTATTTGGGCGAGGATACGGAGGTTTATTATGAACATAGGACTTATAGCAGATGATGCGAGAAAGACGCTTATGCAGAATCTCTGTATCGCTTACAAAGGTATTTTAGGAAAGCATTCACTGTACTCTACGGGTGTAACAGGGCGAATGATCGAGGAGGCAACTAATCTTCGGGTTCATAAGTTTTTGTCAGGTGCTCTTGGTGGAGAGCAACAGATTGCGACTATGATTGAACAAAATGAATTAGATATGGTAATTTTCCTTAGAGATGTAGCTAAGCTCTCTAATTATGAGAACCTGTTCAATAAAGTAATACCTTTGTGTGATACTTATAGTATTCCGCTGGCGACCAACATCGGTACGGCCGAAATGCTTATAAAAGGCCTTAGCCGAGGAGATCTTGAATGGAGAGCACTGTACCATTCAGAAATACAATGGTAGTATTTTTTAGTATGACGAATCGTTTATATTGCAATTAAGTGATTTTTGTGTTATTCTTCATACGGATAGCTAACAAGGACGTTGCCATTTAGCAGCGTCCTTTTTTCAACATGGACAGATTAAAAGCTTTTTACCGGCTTAAAATTTATTAGCAGGCAGCTTTGACATTAATCCTTTAGCTATTAAAGATAATAAGCAGACAAGCTAGAAAACTTGCCTGTTAGCGTAAAAAAGAGATGTAGATACATGGAAGGAGATAATTATGGCTAGAACAATGATGGACTTAAATCCAGATGAGTTAGAGAAGTTTGAAACGCTTTTAAAGCATTGCATGACCTCTGGCGCCATTGATCAGAACCTCTACTTGGAATATGATGTAAAAAGAGGACTCAGAGACAGCAATGGTAAGGGTGTACTTACAGGTCTCACAGAAATATCAGACGTAGTAGCTTATGATAATGTAGGTGGAGTTAATGTACCTTCGGATGGAAGACTTTACTATCAAGGTCGTAATATAATTGATTTCATCGGTGGAATTGAAGGAAGAAGAAATGCTTTTGAAGAGGCATCCTATCTTCTTTTGTTCGGCAATTTGCCAACAGCTACCCAACTTCAGGATTTCACAACAATTCTTCACGAGCAGATGGATATTTCAAGAAAGTTTTCACGAGATGTTATCATGAAGGCACCAAGCAGCAACATAATGAACGCACTTCAGCGAAGCCTGCTTACTTTGTATTCCTATGATGCAAATCCTGAAGATACTTCAGTATCAAATGTGCTTTTACAGTCAATAAATCTTATTGCAAAAATCCCGGTAATTTCAGTTTATGCATACTGGGCAGATCAGCATATAAATAAAAAGAGCTCACTTGTGCTCCGTAATCCTGATCCTGAAAAATCAATTGCAGAAAATATTCTTGCAATGCTTCGTCCATCAGGAGAATATACAGAGCTTGAAGCAAGAGTACTCGATGTTGCACTCGTTCTTCATGCAGAGCATGGTGGTGGTAACAATTCAACCTTTACAACGAGAGTTGTTACATCCTCAGGAACAGATACTTATTCAGCAATTGCTGCTGCTATTTCCTCACTCAAGGGACCTCGTCATGGTGGTGCAAATCTTAAAGCAAGAGCAATGCATCTTGAAATAATGAAAAATGTTAAGGATTGGACCAACGAGGACGAGATTGAAGCCTTCCTCAAGGAAATTCTTGCGAAAAATGCCTTTGACCATAAAGGTCTCATTTATGGCATGGGACATGCAGTTTATACAATTTCAGATCCAAGAGCGGTAATTTTAAAGGATTATGCTGAAAAGCTTGCAAAAGAAAAGAACCGCAAGGAGGAATTTGAGCTTCTTAACAGAGTTGAGACAATTGCGAAGAAGCTTATTGTAGCCAGCAGAAGAACCTTTAAGCCTGTCTGTGCAAACGTAGATTTCTATAGTGGCTTTGTTTATGACATGCTCGAAATACCAACGGCCATGTACACACCACTTTTCGCAATAGCACGTATATCAGGCTGGAGTGCTCACAGACTTGAAGAGCTTATCAACGATGGAAAGATAATCAGACCTGCTTACAAGTATGTAGGTCATCATGTAGAATATGAATCATTAGCTACCAGAGAATAAGAGCTTATGCTTTAGATACTTCAGCCACAGACCATTTTGGTATGTGGCTGAAAATTTTGACGCTAAAGGTGAAAAAATGGAAAATTTATATAAAACCAAGGTCGTGACTGTAGACAGACAGCATCCGGAGCTTACAGATCTTAGTGAGGCCTGTAGTCTCTTAAGGTCGGGCGAGCTTGTTGCCTTTCCAACAGAGACAGTTTATGGACTCGGTGGTGATGCACTTGACGAGACAGCCTCTGCCAGGATTTATGCCGCAAAAGGAAGACCTTCTGACAATCCCCTTATTGTGCATATAGCAGATAAAAATGCGTTGGGAGTTCTGGGAAGGGAAGTACCTGAGAGCGCTTACAGGCTTGCCGATAAGCTTTGGCCGGGACCATTGACAATAATTGTTAAAAAATCTGAGCTCGTTCCAAAGGCAACCACCGGTGGACTTGATACAGTAGCTATCAGAATGCCTTCAGACATCACCGCCTCAAGGCTTATTTCGGAATCCGGACTCTTCATAGCTGCACCAAGTGCAAATGCATCAGGAAGACCTTCCACGACAAGGGCTGAGCACTGCCTTGAAGATCTTGATGGAAAGATTCCGATGATAATAGACGGAGGACCGGTAAAAATCGGACTCGAATCGACAATTGTGGACTTGTCTGCTGACAAGCCTTTAATCCTAAGACCGGGCTACATAACTTTGGAAGAGCTTAAGAAAATTATTCCGGAAATAGAATATGATCCGGCAGTTATTGCAAGACAAAAATCAGAAAATGTAGTTGCAAAGGCACCCGGAATGAAGTACAGACACTATGCTCCTAAAGGAGAGCTTGTTATTTTTGAAGGAAAGCCTGAGGCTGTTATCGAAAGAATTAACAGTGAAGTGGCAGAAAAGCTGGCCGAAGGCTTTAAGACGGCAGTCCTTGCGACGGAGGAAAGTAAGGATTTGTATGTAGCCGATTATGTGGCAAGTCTTGGACGTAGAACTGATGAAGCGGAAATTGCTTCTCATTTGTTTGACGTACTGAGAAGCTTTGACGACTGTGGCGCGGAGTATATCTTTGGGGAAAGCTTTTTCTCCGGTGGAGTCGGTCAGGCAATTATGAACAGACTGCTAAAGGCAGCAGGTTATCATATCATAACCTTATAATGTATGGGGCAAGTAATGGAGGTAACAATGAAATACGGCAGAATTTTATTTGTATGTAGGGATAATACTACTCTTAGCCCTCTTGCAGAAGCCATTTTTCATAATGCATATACAGGAGAACCCGTTGAAACCGGCTCTCGTGGAGTTGTTGTATTGTTTGAAGGACCGATAAATCCAAAGGTCAATGTCGTGCTTGGAAGTCATGGCATGGAGGCTGCTTCGGCAACCACAAAAAAATTAAGTCCGGCTGACATAAATAGCAAAACGCTCGTGCTTGTAATGTATCAGAGCGAAAAAGATACTTTGGTTAAGGAGTATCCGGACGCCGATATAGAGGTGTTAAGCAGGCTTGTAAATGAGGAAGAAATTTTTGATCCTTATGGTGGCACACTGATGGATTACGAAAAGGCCTTCGGACAGCTTTCAGTAATAATAAAAAAGCTTATAATTACTTTAGAAAGCAATCAACTCTTCTAAACCATAAAATACTTTGTTCTAAATTATTAACAGTAAGCTTTTTGAATTGGTATAACAATAAATGAAAAATTTAAGGAGGCAATTATGATTTCACTTGGATGTGACCATGGCGGTTACGAATTAATGCAGACAGTAAAGAAACATCTTGAAGAAAGAGGACTTGAGTATAAGGATTGTGGAACCTATAGCACAGATTCCTGTGATTATCCCATTTTTGGTAAAAAGGCAGCAGAAGCAGTAGCAGACGGCAGCTGTGAGCGCGGCATTGTTATCTGTAGCACCGGAATAGGAATTTCTATTGCGGCTAACCGTTATCCCGGTATTCGTTGCGGACTTTGTCATGATACAATGACAGCAAGACTCACAAGAGAGCATAATGACGCAAATATGCTTGCTATGGGTGCAAAATGCGTTTCCCCCGAGCTTGCAATTCAGATTGTGGATACCTTCCTTGATACAGAATTCTCAAATGGTGAAAGACATTTAAGACGTGTTAAGCTTATCGAACGTGACTAAAAATTAACCTTATCTGTAAAGAAACACGCTTCTTAGGCGGTGTGATGTGCCCTCAAAAAAGTCTAAACCTTGTGGTTACATAACTTTTTAGCAGCAATCGGAGGCCGGACGCCTGCTGATGAGCTGTGAAGTGGCATTAAGGTTATGAAAAATTATAAAATTCGCACAATAATTATAGACATTTATACCTGTTTTTTGATATAATCAAGACAAGTTTGTGCAATTGGAAAATTGTGCACCGGGAGGTCGCAATGTATAATAAAAAATACAATGACAACACTCCTGAAAAAAGGGAGGCAAAAGAAAAGCGGGAAGTAGTGCAAAGCTTTTTTATGCTTCTTCAGATAGGACTGGCAATGATGCTTCCGATAGCTGCCTGTGCTTTTTTTGGCTGGCTTCTTGGAAGCCTCTTAGATGTAGATTACATCATAATAATCGGAATACTTTTCGGAGCGGCAGTAGGCTATAGAAATGTCTATGACATGCTCAAAAAATATCTTAAAAATCCCAAAAGACCTGAAGGCACCGCTAAGCCCACCGAGGAGGAGCTTCGCAGACTTGAGGCTCAAAGGGAATTTGAAATCTGGAAATCCGAAAAAGATGAGGAAAGACCATGACAGGAAAGCTTCCGTCAAGAGACAAATATTTAAGCCCCAGGGCTTCTGCTATTATTGGTAAGCTAGAGGACAGAGCTTTAAAAGACAGTTATGATGATGACGAGGAAGACGAAATTGATATTGTTGAGCCCGGAAGTGAGGAAGAGCTAAAGGGTATAAAAGAAGCAGCTCTGACAGTTAGGTCGATGTATCTTTCAGTATCAGTCTTAAGTATTATTTTTGCAATACTTGGTTTACTGCTGCTTAATGAAAAGCTAAGCTGGCTTGCCGGCATAGCAGCAGGCTTTGTAGCAATACTTCTATATATTCGAAATCTAAATGTCAGCCTAAAGGCGGTTTTAAATCTCACTCAGGAGCTGGCAGTAAAGGAATCGCGAAAGGACGCGGCAATCAGACTTGGATTGATTGCAATAATAGGAATTTTAGTTTCTGCCTTGGTTGCAGGAAATGCACCACTTGGAGTTTTGGCCGAGCTTTTGGCACTAAAGGCTGGTCTGTATATTACTCCTATGACTATGAAATTATTAAGAAAATAAAGTCGGCTGACATAAAAAGCTCGCAGGTAAATGCTTAGGAGGTTCTTCTTTGACCTTTGAGAATGTGTTTGCAGCTTGGATTTTATAAGCCTGTGACCGGCTAAAAGGAGGGTGATAAAGTGAATTTGGGAAGCTTAGGGCTTCTTGGAGGATTGACAAAAAGTCCGGTACTGCTTGCCGAGGATGTAAGCGTTGGTGTTAATGGTTTAATTAAATACCACCTTTTCGGTCAAACCTTTTGGCTGACCACGACGCATGTATCTCTTGCAATAGTACTTTTATTGTTCATTATATTTGCAATCGTGGCGAACCGAGCAATAAAAAGAACGGACCCTTACGGCAAACCATCGATGTTTGTAAATATGATTGAGTATGCCGTAGAATGGATAGACAATCTTGTCAAGGCAAATATGGGCGAGAAGCATGGAATGAAATTCGCAAACTATATTGGCACAATTTTCATGTTTATACTTGTCTGCAACATATCCGGAATTTTCGGGCTTCGTGCTCCGACAGCGGACTATGGAACAACGCTTTCACTGGCACTTATAACCTTTGTACTTATTCATTATAATGGCTTTAAGTATCAGAAATCAAAGCATATAACTCAGTTATTCGAACCGGTTTTACTCACTCCGATTAATATCATCGGTGAGTTCTCAACTCCACTTTCAATGTCACTCCGTCTTTTCGGAAATGTTCTTAGTGGAACGGTTCTTATGGCACTCATTTATGGCTTACTGCCAAAGGTTGTACTCTGGTTCTGGCCGGGCGCACTTCATGCATATTTTGATTTGTTCTCAGGCTGTATTCAGACCTATGTATTCTGTATGCTGACGATGGTATTTATCGCACAGAACTTTGATGAAGAGGCTTAAAAGCCGGTAAAATTAAAATGAATTTATTAAGAAAGAATAAATAACAGGAGGAATTTGTAATGGAATTCAATGATATGTTTGTAAAGGGATGCTCAGCAATTGGTGCCGGACTCGCAGTTATCGCAGGTATCGGACCTGGTGTAGGTCAGGGTATCGCAGCAGGTTATGGTGCATCAGCAGTAGGACGTAATCCCGGTGCAAAGGGAACCATCATGTCAACTATGCTCTTAGGACAGGCGGTAGCCGAGACAACAGGTCTTTATGGCTTCGCAGTTGCCATCATTCTCCTTTTCGCAAATCCTTTCAAGAAGGCGTGGTAGGATACTATCATTTGTGAAGATAAAGTTTATTAGGAGGAGCAAACTTGGGCAGTTTAATAAATTTACAGTATGTATACTTAGCAGCTGATGAAGAAGAATCCTTAGTTGAGCGTGTGTTCGGCCTGGATGCCCAGCTTCTTATGGATACAGCCATTGTAGCCTGTGCAGTTCTGTTCTTATTTGCATTATTATCCTATCTCGTATTTAATCCGGCAAGGGAGCTTATGAGAAAGCGTCAGGAAAAGGTCGTAGGTGACCTTGAGGCTGCTGCAAAGGATAAGGAGGACGCACTCGAATTCAAAAAAGAATACGAGGCAAAGCTCGCAAATGCAGGAAAAGATGCTGATGAAATCATCAGCGAGGGGCGCAGAAGGGCTAACAAGCGAGAAGAAGAAATCGTCTCCGAGGCTAAAGAAGAAGCAGCAAGAATTCTTGCGAGAACTGAAAAAGAAATTGAGCTTGAAAAATCAAAGGCTCGTGATGATGTTAAGCAGGAAATGGTTGATGTTGCAGAGGCTATGGCAGGAAGATTCATTTCAGAGAAGATGGACAAAGACAAGCAGGCTGCTTTGGTAGATGAAGTCATCAGAGAAATGGGTGATACAACATGGCAGTAATAGAAGACAGATATGCCGTTGCACTGCTCGAAATAAGCATTGCCGAGAATTCCGTAAAGGAATATCTTAACGAGGTTGAATGCTTAAAGCAGGCTCTTGAAGAAAGTAAAGAGCTGATAGCCCTTTATCTCAATCCCCAGATTACCCTTGAAGAAAAGCTTGAGGTAACAGAAAAATGCTTTGCAGACAGATTTTCTGAGGATTTAACAGGTCTTATTGAAGTAGTAGTAAAAAATGGAAGAAGCGCAGCTCTTCCGGGAATACTCGACAGCTTCATTGGCAGTGCAAAGGATTATTTAAAAATCGGTATTGTATATGTAACCAGTGCGCAGGAGTTAAGCACAGACCAAAAGTCATCGCTTGAAAAAAAGCTTCTCGCAACCACAGAATATACAACTCTTGAGATGCATTATAAAATCGACAAAGAGTTGATAGGAGGAATGGTCATAAGAATAAAGGACCGTATCCTTGACAACAGCATTAAGACAAAGCTCGATACAATGGCTAGAGAGCTTCGTCAGGTACAATTATAGAAAGGCAGGGTAATAGGCTTTGAATTTAAAACCGGAAGAAATCAGTTCAGTTATCAAAGAACAGATTAAGCGATATAGTGCAAAGCTTGTTGTTTCCGATGTAGGAACCGTCATTCAGGTAGCAGATGGTATTGCCAGAATCCATGGACTTGAAAAAGCCATGCAAGGCGAGCTTCTTGAATTTCCGGGTGAGGTCTACGGCATGGTTCTCAATCTTGAGCAGGACAATGTAGGTGCCGTACTTCTCGGTGATTCCAGAAACATTAATGAGGGCGATACCGTTAAGACAACCGGACGAGTTGTTGAAGTTCCGGTCGGCGACTGCATGCTTGGACGAGTAGTAAATGCTCTTGGACAGCCTATCGATGGCAAAGGACCAATTGCAAGCGAAAAATATCGTCCAATTGAAAGAGTGGCAAGCGGTGTAATTTCACGTAAGTCAGTAGATACTCCACTTCAGACAGGTATAAAGGCCATTGACTCAATGGTTCCAATCGGAAGAGGACAGCGTGAGCTTATCATCGGCGACCGTCAGACAGGTAAAACAGCGATAGCCATCGATACAATAATTAATCAGAAATCGGAAAATGTTAAGTGTATATATGTAGCAATCGGACAGAAGGCATCAACAGTTGCCTCCATCGTAAAGACTCTGACAGAGTATGGCGCAATGGATTATACAACAGTAGTTGCAGCAACGGCCTCAGAGCTTGCACCACTCCAGTATATCGCACCATATTCAGGCTGTGCGATTGGCGAGGAATGGATGGAAAATGGTCAGGATGTACTCATCATCTATGATGATTTGAGTAAGCATGCCACAGCCTACCGTACACTTTCACTTCTTCTCAAACGACCACCGGGACGTGAGGCTTATCCGGGAGATGTATTCTATCTTCATTCAAGACTTCTTGAAAGAGCAGCACGACTTAATGATTCACTCGGAGGAGGCTCACTTACAGCTCTTCCAATCATTGAAACACAGGCAGGCGATGTATCTGCCTACATTCCAACGAATGTAATTTCAATTACAGATGGTCAGATTTATCTTGAGACAGAAATGTTTAACTCAGGCTTCAGACCTGCCGTTAATGCCGGACTTTCGGTTTCACGAGTAGGTGGTTCTGCTCAGATAAAGGCAATGAAGAAGATTGCGGGAACAATTCGTATCGACCTTGCTCAGTTTAGAGAGCTTGCAGCCTTCTCTCAGTTTGGCTCAGACCTCGATGCTGATACAAAGGAAAAGCTTGCACAGGGTGAAAGAATTCGTGAAATTCTCAAGCAGCCACAGTACAAACCAATGCCGGTTGAACAGCAGATAGTAATTATCTATGCTGCAACCAAAAAATATCTTCTCGACATTCCTGTTGAAAAGATAACTGAGTATGAAAGCAGCCTGATGAAGCTTATCGAAACGAAATATAATGAAATTTTCACTGCAATTAAGACAGAAAAGGTCATCAGCGAGGAGACCGAGGCTAAGCTTATTGCAGCAATCAAAGAATGTAAAGAATCCTTTAAATAACCGGGGGTAAATATTTATGGCCTCAATGCGAGATATAAAGAGGCGTAAATCCAGCATTCAAAGTACGGGACAGATTACAAAAGCAATGAAGCTTGTCTCAACAGTTAAGCTGCAAAAGGCAAAGGGAAGAGCTGAAGAATCAAAGCCCTACTTTAACAGTCTCTACAATGTGATATCGTCAATGCTTCAAAGATCAACTCCTGAAGTAAAGGAGAAGTATCTTAAGCAAAATCCGGGAGGAAAAAAAGCAATTGTCGTAATTTCCTCCAACAGAGGACTCGCAGGCGGTTACAATGGTAACATTGTCAAGCTTGTTACGTCTTGTGGTATCGCCAAAGAGGATGCAGTGATTTATGCCATCGGAAGAAAGGCTCAGGAAACCCTTGTAAGAAAGGGCTACGATATTGTTGATGACAGATCAGACATTATAAATGCACCACTTTACAGTGATGCCGCAGAGCTTGCAGCGGATCTGATGAAGGAGTATGAAGCAGGAAAAATCAGTGAAATCTATGTTGCCTATACTGTATTTAAAAATACGGTAAGTCACATACCTACACTTTTGAAGCTGCTCCCAACTGCTGATTTTGATGCTGATGATAACGAAGCAGAGTCTTTGACACTAATGAATTTTGAACCGGAGCCTGAAGAGGCACTGGAAATGATAATGCCTAAGTATATAAGTGGAGAAATCTACGGTGCTCTTATTGAAGCACTTGCCAGTGAAAATGGTGCACGTATGCAGGCGATGGATAATGCAACCAGCAATGCAGAGGACATGATTTCAAGTCTTGAGCTTCAGTATAACAGAGCAAGACAGGGCTCCATTACTCAGGAGCTTACAGAAATTATTGCAGGTGCAAATGCTATTAATCAATAGGCGGAAGGAGAAAAATATTGGAGAATAAAGCAGTTGGTAAAATAACTCAGATTATTGGTGCTGTTCTTGATATTAAATTTCCGGAGGGAAGCCTTCCGGAGATAAATGATGCTATAGAAATCACACGTTCAAATGGTGAAATTCTTGTGGCAGAGGTTGCACAGCATCTTGGAGATGATACCGTAAAATGTATCGCAATGGGCTCCACAGATGGTCTGGTACGTGGCATGGAAGCAGTATCAACAGGAAATCCAATTATGGTACCTGTAGGAACAAATACACTTGGACGTATGTTCAACGTACTCGGTAAGCCAATCGATGAAAAGCCGGCTCCGGAAAATGTTGAATATCTTCCTATTCATAGAAAGGCACCTGCCTTTTCAGAGCAGTCAACAGAAACAGAAATGCTTGAAACAGGTATCAAAGTCGTTGACCTTCTCTGCCCTTATCAAAAGGGTGGTAAGATTGGACTTTTCGGTGGTGCAGGTGTTGGAAAGACAGTTCTTATTCAGGAGCTCATTACAAATATCGCCACAGAGCATGGTGGATATTCCGTATTCACAGGTGTAGGCGAAAGAACGCGTGAAGGTAATGACCTTTACTATGAAATGATTGAATCAGGCGTTATCGACAAGACAACCATGGTTTTCGGTCAGATGAATGAGCCACCGGGAGCAAGAATGAGAGTCGGACTTACCGGTCTTACAATGGCCGAGTACTTTAGAGACAAGGGTGGAAAGGATGTGCTTCTTT
>CAZVBH010000059.1:0-14318 GCA_964625275.1 uncultured Lachnoclostridium sp. | reverse complement strand
TCTTTGTAAAGATAATACAGACGTTCCTGTATGGCTTTAAACATTGCCGGCTTCCACCTTTAGGCTCAAGCCCAAGTTGAGAACAGAATTCCTTGTAAAATTCGCCGACGGATATGGTTGAAAGGCATATGTATTTTATTGTTACGTTTTGTTTTACTGTTGGCAACCTTATCGGTAGCTACAATCGGGAAATGCATTTTCTCATATAAGATATAGGCATTCTCCATGTCGTCCGGAAGATATCTTATTTCAACCTTCATCTTAATGAACTGCGGTGGTACGTCATAGTAGACACCATCAATTGAAACGGTGGCATCATTGTTTACCTTTCTTATGATTCTGTTGTGGAAGCATTCGTCCAGCCACTCCTGAGATTTAGGCTTACGGATATGTTCTTTGGTAGTAAGAAAACGCTCTAGCGGAGTTACCTTTGTAGATGAATGAACAGTATTGTTGTGCTGATAAATATATGCACGAAGCATTTCATTAAACTCAGCCAATGACAGTACCTGCTTCGAATCAACTACATGTAACACCTATTTATGGAGAGTCCCGGGTTGACCTGATATGTGATTATTATCCGTCGTAATGCCACAATTTTGTAAGAAAGAAAAATAAAATCTGTTAAAGAAGCTTCCTGTCAGATTTTGAGTGGACATAATGTAAGTGATGGCATCTGTTGAAATATTAGATATTTCGTTTATAGCTCCTACTAACAGGTTGTAGTGAAGCTTGAAAAGATGAATCCATTTATAGATAGTGGATACAGTTATACAGTGTTCATAACAGAAAACTTCCACAGAGGTTTTTCTACACATGAACTTCCAAAGCGTGATCAGGATGAAACGTAGTGAATAGTAAGAAAACGGAATAAGGATGTCAGGAATTAAGGCATGCGTTCTCCCACATGAGCATTTACATCTGGGTATAGACACTATGATTTCTTTACGTCCATTTTCGTCAAAGCTTGTCATGGTCCGCTCATAAGAGGAATAGTTAGGGTAAAGGTTGTCTGCTCCACATGAAGGACAGACTATAAGATTATTCAACAAAGAGTCAATAGATTTGTTAAATATTGACAAATCTGAAAATTTTAATGAATTTAACTTGCAAAACAACGAAATAACTCTTATCATAATAGTGTTGGTGTTAACTGCTTATGCAGTTGCATTGTTTATGGAAAGAGTACGAACTTTGGTCGGTAGGTGCTCTTTCCTTTTTTTATACCTACAGGTAAGAGTATACTACATAAAAGTAAATAAAAAAAGTGCGTCGTAAAAAACGACACACTGTAGGAAGTTTAGTTAAGTAACTGGAGAAATTTAAATGTCGGCGAATTGTCGTCTTAGGATAAAAGAATACGTCGCCTAACAGTTTTATGTGATTTGAAATTAAGAAATGCCTAAAAATCAATGGTTTTAGAGGTTTATATAACTCCCTTGTATGAAATTGTTAAAGGAATGTATCTTTCCCGAGTAACAATCAGGCGTTATATGTCATATTTGACCGAAGCCGGTTATGTAACTATGGCTATTAACTATTCTACCGGTGGAAGACCATCCATGATTTACAAGTGGATATCAAGGTCTGCTGAATGTGAAGAATATTAACAAATAAAAGGTGAATTTAACCTTATCTGAAGTGGCTTTAAGGTTATGAGCAAGTAGCGAAGCGGACCCGGAATATCCGCTTTAAAAGCAAAAAAAATTATAGTTAGAAAAAAGCAGTAAAAAGGAACAGCCCTCGGAACTATAGATTCCGAGGGCTTTCCAGTGAATTTGAACTGTTTTGAAAATTTCTTTTTAATATCATCTCTCATCGCATCGCGGTAGCTAAGCTGTGAGGAATAAAAAGATAAATGAATAATCCAAAGAATAATCCGTATGATTATCTCTTGCTGAACTGTGGCGCACGACGAGCTGCCTTTAAGCCATACTTCTTTCTTTCCTTCATTCTTGGATCTCTTGTTAAGAAACCAGCCTTCTTGAGAGCTGGACGATTTTCAATATCTGCTACACAAAGTGCACGTGAGATACCATGACGGATAGCTCCAGCCTGACCTGTGAAACCGCCACCCTTTACTGTAACGATAACATCAAATTTATCTTTAGTCTCTGTAAGAGTAAGTGGCTGACGTACAACTACTTTTAATGTTTCAAGACCGAAATATTCATCAATGTCTCTCTTATTGATTGTAATCTTGCCTGTTCCTGGTACTAAATATACTCTAGCAACACTGCTCTTACGTCTTCCTGTACCGTAGAATTTGTTAGCTTTAGCCATTGTTTTAATCTCCTTTCAGCCTAGAATTCTAATACTTCAGGCTTCTGAGCTGCATGAGGATGCTCAGCTCCTGCGTATACATGTAACTTTGAAATCATGCTTCTTCCGAGAGGTCCCTTTGGAAGCATTCCTTTAACTGAAAGCTCAATAACCTTCTCTGGCTTCTTCTTAAGCATTTCAGCGAGAGTTGTCTCTTTCATTCCACCTGGATAATCTGAGTGATTGTAATAAATCTTCTGCTCTAACTTCTTACCAGTAACTCTGATCTTACTAGCATTGATAACGATAACATAGTCACCTGTATCAATATGTGGAGTAAAAATAGCCTTGTTCTTTCCTCTGAGCACTGAAGCTACCTGAGAACAAACACGACCTAAGGTCTTTCCTGCTGCATCAACCACATACCATTTTCTTTCAACATCAGCTGTTGCTGCCATGTATGTCTTCATAGTGTTACCTCCTATAAATTTGGATAATTTCTAAACAAAGTCGCGCGAATTACTGACATCACGCAATACCTTTTGCATTATAACAGAAAATAGGAATATGTCAACCATTATTTTAAGTTTTGCAAAAACTTAGCTCGTTATTTATTGCGTTTAGTTTTACATTTGTTGAGCTACGTATTTTAGTCTTTGATTTATCATGTTTATTTATAATAATGAGCTGAATTTAACCTTATCTGAAGTGGCTTTAAGGTTATGAGCAAGTAGCGAAGGGTACCTGGAATATCCGTTTTGATTGAAGCATGTCAGGATTAATTAACCTTAATCGTAATTAATTTCTTTAAGGAATAAGCCACAGGCAGGTGCTGTAGGGCCGGCAAGAGTACGATCTTTTCCATCAAGAATTCTTTGGCAGTCCTTAGAATCCAATCTTCCATTTCCTACATTTATCAATGTTCCTGCGATTATTCTTACCATATTGTAGAGAAAACCATCGCCATTTACTGAAATTACAATTTCATCCTCAGTCTTTCTTACATTTATAAAAAAAATCGTTCTTACAGTATCCTCTACAGTTGAGCCGACAGCCTGAAATGAAGCAAAGTCATGTCTGCCAACGAAGATCTTAGCAGCTTCATTCATCTTATCTGCGTCAAGGTTATAGTGCACATTTGTTGCGTAGAGTCTTTTTGTGGGAAGCATAAATATGGAAGTGGAAATATGATATTCATAGGTTTTATTATGACAATCATACCGCGGATGAAAATTTAATGCCACCTCTTCGCTTGACATAATTTTAATATCAGACGGCAGCTTTGAATTTAATGCATAGGCAAATTTAGCACCGGGAATTCGACTGTCTGTGTCAAATACAGCCACATTTCCATAAGCATGAACACCTGCATCCGTACGACTTGCACCAATTACCTTAATTTCTTCTCCTACAAGCTCTGAAAGGGTCGAATTTATCTCGCCCTCTATTGTTCGCTGATTTGGCTGATATTGCCAGCCGTGAAAGGCTGTGCCATCATAGGCAACCGTTAATTTTATTCTTCTCATATTCGCCTCGTATTCGGTTCTATTTAATGAATCTAACATGTTAGAATTACATATCCTACTTAACATAAATACCACTTAGTATATAACAATAAACAGACATCACTAATAAATAATTATTAGCAATTATAACAATCCAAATTTTTACTTTCTGCCACTAGCAGCAGAAATTTTAGTCGAGCTAAAACAATTTAATTAGTACCATCACAATTATGAAAACCATCGCAATTACATAGGTTAAATAATCTGCTCCGGTATATGCCATAGGCTTCATTTTAGTCCTTCCCTCTCCACCATGATAGCAGCGGGTTTCCATTGCCATCGCCAAATCAAAGGCCCTTCTGAAGGCGGATATAATAAGTGGGATGAAAATAGGTATCATCGATTTAGCACGCTTTATTATATTTCCATTTTCAAAATCAGCGCCTCTAGCCTGCTGAGCTTTCATAATTTTATCGGTTTCCTCAAGAAGGATAGGTATAAATCGCAGAGCAATTGACATCATCATTGCAATTTCATGTACAGGTACTTTTAGCTTGTTTAGCGGTCTGAATACGGATTCCAGGCCATCTGTCAGCTGGTTTGGAGTTGTTGTAAACGTCAGCATTGATGTTCCCAGCATAAGAAGAATAAGTCTTACTGCGAGAAATATTCCTCTTTTTATTCCCGCCTTCGTTATACAAATAATTCCCCATTTAAATAAAGCATCACCTGAGCCGAAAAAAACATTGAAAATTACAGTCAGCATAATTATAAACATAATCGGCTTCAAGCCCTTCAGAATATAACCAATTGGTACATGAGAAATAAGGACAGCTGCCACAAAAAACAAAAATGGTAGTGCAAAGCCAATATATTTATTAACAAGAAAGAGACTTATGATGTAAAAAAATGTAACTATTATTTTTGTTCTCGGATCCAGTCTGTGAATAGAACTCGTCACCGGATAATATTGACCAATTGTAATATCTCTTAACATTCTTACTCCTTCTATAATCCTATGGCAGATGCTTCTTAAGCTCTTTTATGCAGTCCTTAACAGTTATTATATCTGTGTTAATCGTAATTCCGGAGCTGTTAAGTCTGTGGCAAAGCTCGGTTACCTGTGGGACAGCAAGTCCAATTGCATCAAGCTCTTTATAATTATGAAATACATTTACAGGCGTATCATCGAATGCTACGCTTCCATGATTCATAACTATTATTCTGCCTGCATAATTTGCAACATCCTCCATGCTATGTGAAACCAGGATGACTGTGATTTTAGTTTCATCATATATCTTTTTGATTTCGCCAAGTATTTCATCACGTCCAATCGGATCAAGTCCTGCAGTAGGCTCATCAAGAATCAGGACCTCCGGCTTCATTGCTAAAACACCGGCAATTGTTACTCTCTTCTTCTGACCTCCCGAAAGGTCAAACGGGGAATCTTCCCAATTTTCCTCTTTTACTCCTACAAGTCTAAGTGCCCATTCGGCTCTCTCCCTTGCTTCTTCGTCACTTAAGCCCTGGTTTTTAGGGCCAAATTCAACGTCCTTTATTATGCTCATTTCAAATAGCTGATGGTCAGGATACTGGAATACAAGGCCGACCTTCGTGCGAAGCTTTCTCCTATCATATTCTTCGCCATTTATGTCCTCACCTTTAAAAAGTACAGAACCACTGGTTGGCTTTTCTAGTGCATTAAGGTGCTGAATAAGAGTAGACTTTCCTGAACCTGTATGACCAATCAGAGCGATAAATTCTCCTGAATTAATCTTAATATTTACATTCTTAAGTGCAGTCTTCTCATAGGCAGTGCCTGCACCATAAGTATATGTTACGTCTTTAAGCTCTATCAGGCTTTCTGCACTATTCTCGTTGCTGTTAGAATCCTTAGCAGAAATCACATTATAATTGTCATTTTGGCCTTCTTCTTTTTCATTTGTTTCATCTTTATAACCGACTAAGCTTTCAAGATGTATACTCAGCTTAGAATCAGTACTATTTGTATGCTTAAATTCACCAATTAATTTGTCATTAGCCCGATAAGTATTGGAGCTTAAAGCACCTAAATTGGTATTTATAAATTCATCTATAGAAATGACAGGTTTTATATTATAACCTTCCTTTTCCAGCATATAGGAGACCTCTGTTACCTGAGGCACATCAAGTCCTAGTTCTTTTACCTCTTCTACATGATTAAAAACCTCACGTGGGGTTCCGGACATGGCAATTTTACCATGATCCATTATATAAACCTTGTCTGCTTCTATTACTTCATCCATATGATGAGTTACAAGGATAACTGTCATATTTATCTTCTTATTCAATTTTTTAACTGTTGCTATTACTTCTCTTCTTCCGACCGGATCAAGCATAGCGGTCGGCTCATCAAGTATAATGCAGGCCGGTTGCATTGCAAGGACTCCTGCGATTGCAACTCTTTGTTTTTGACCTCCTGAAAGCTTGTTAGGTGAATGTTCACGATACTCAGTCATCTTGACAGCCTTAAGTGCATCATCAACCCTGATTCGAATTTCATCAGTTGGAACACCTAGATTTTCAGGTCCAAAAGCTACATCCTCTTCGACAACAGTTGCTATAATCTGATTATCAGGATTCTGAAATACCATTCCTGCAGTACTTCTGATTGATAGGATATTATTCTCGATGGTTGTATCCTCATCATTAACATAAACCTTACCCTCAGTTGGATATAGAAGTGCATTAATATGCTTTGCCAAAGTCGACTTTCCGGAACCATTGTGTCCAAGTATAGCAATAAAATCGCCTTTTTCTACATCCAGTGAAACGTCATTAACAGCAGAAAAGGTTCCTATTTTCTCACCTGAGTCATTGGTCTTAACGAAATTATGAATTAAATTTTTAATACTAATAATACTCATCCAGCCTCCTGCACTTCAATCAAAGCGGATATTCAGATTTAAGATAATATAAAAAGAGGGTGCTGACATCTCAACACCCTCCAATTAACTTTAATTAGCAGCCACTAATTTTATATAATCTAAGATTATACAAGCTCAATAAGAACTTCCATAGCAGCATCACCCTTACGCTGACCAATCTTAACGATTCTTGTATATCCACCGTTACGATTTTCATACTTAGGAGCGATTTCATCGAAAAGCTTGTTAACAACATCAACTTCCTTAGTTGCCTTCTTCTTTCCGTTTACAGTTGCATCAACTGTCTTTGCTGAATAAAGGTAAGCGTTCATCTTTCTTCTAGCATGAAGTCTTGATGGGCTATCCTTCTTGATTGTCTTTTCAACTTCGTCGAAAACATCAACCTTCTTGCCATCAACAACTTCCTTAACTCTCTTACCATCTTTATCTTTACGTGCAACCTTTGCAGTTACAGTAACAGTCTCATAATTATCCTTTTCCTTAACTGCAAGAGCAATCATGCTCTCAGCAATCTTACGGATTTCTTTTGCTTTAGCTTCAGTAGTAACCATTTTACCATTAACTAAAAGGCTTGTTACCTGTCCTCTAAGTAAAGCCTTTCTCTGGCTTGCTGTTCTACTAAGTTTCCTATAGCCTGCCATTTAATTTCCTCCTTAAAAGCTACAATAAGTAGTCTTAATCATCACTAGCGTTTAATGATAAACCGAGTTCTTTAAGCTTACCAAGTACTTCCTCAAGGGATTTACGTCCAAGGTTTCTCACCTTCATCATATCTTCTGATGTACGATTTGTTAATTCCTTAACAGTATTGATACCGGCTCTCTTAAGACAATTGAAGGAACGAACTGAAAGCTCGAGTTCTTCAATGCTCATCTCAAGAACCTTATCCTGTACATCAGCAACCGGATCAGCCATAACTTCAGCTTTCTGTGCTACGGATGAAAGGTCAATGAAGGAATTAAGGTGTTCACTTAAAACCTTAGCTGCAAGGCTTAATGCTTCTTCAGGATCGATAGTTCCATTAGTATAGATATCTAATGTAAGCTTATCATAATCTGTAACCTGACCAACACGAGTATTGTTAACTGTAATGTTAACTCTTTCGATTGGTGTGTAGATAGAATCAATAGAAATCTGACTTAAAGGTAAGTCATCACTCTTATTCTTATCTGCACTTACGTAGCCTCTGCCTTTATTTATTGTAAGCTCAATGTAAATTTTGCTATCTCCGCCATTAAGTGTTGCAATTACCTGTTCAGGATTGAGTATTTCAACCTCAGGACCAACATTGATATCACCTGCTGTAACAACGCCCTCACCGATATACTCGAGATAAGCTGTTATAGGTGCGTCAGACTCAGAATTAACCTTGATAGCAAGATTCTTGATATTCATGATAATTTCAGGAACATCTTCCTTTACGCCCGGAATTGTGGAAAACTCATGCTCAACACCATCAATCTTGATGTGGGTAACTGCTGCACCCGGAAGTGAAGAAAGCATAACTCTTCTCAAAGAATTACCAAGGGTAGTACCATATCCTCTTTCAAGTGGCTCAACAACAAAAATACCATGTCTGCTGTCACCTTTAGTTTCTTCAAGTCTTTCAATCTTTGGCTTTTCAAAATCAAACATATGCGACCCTCCTTTTGGGCGAATAAAGTGTATTCAGATTTATTTAGAATACAACTCGACAATAAGCACTTCATTTACAGGAACATCAATCTGATCTCTTGATGGATATTCCTTAACAGTACCTGTAAGGTTTTCCTTATCAGACTCTAACCAACCTGGAACTGTTCTGCCTTCTGTTACAGCAACAACATCCTTAAATCTCTGAGAAGCCTTGCTTCTAGCCTTCTCTGAAACTGTGATAACGTCGCCAGCTTTTACAGAATATGATGGAATGTTTACAACCTTTCCATTTACAAGAATATGCTTGTGGTCTACGATCTGTCTTGCCTCAGTTCTAGTTCTGGCAAAACCAAGACGGAATACTACATTGTCAAGTCTTGTCTCAAGGATGATCATAAGGTTTTCACCGGTTGTACCAAACTTTAATTTCTTAGCTTTTTCAAAATTGTTGCGGAAAGGCTTCTCAAGAACACCATAAATGAACTTTGCCTTCTGCTTTTCTCTTAACTGTAAGCCATACTCGCTTACTTTCTTTCCAGCTCTTGCTGAAGATCTGTTTGACTTCTTGTCAATTCCTAAGTAAGAAGGATCTACACCAAGAGATCTACACTTCTTTAATACAGGACCCATGTCTCTAGCCATATCTCTTTTACCTCCTTAATTAGACTCTTCTGCGCTTAGGTGGGCGGCAACCATTGTGAGGAACCGGAGTTACGTCACGAATACTAGTTACATTAATGCCACATGCCTGAAGTGCACGAATTGCTGCTTCTCTACCTGAACCAGGACCCTTTACAAATACGTCAACTGACTTTAAGCCCTGAGTTGCTGCTGCCTTTGCTGCAGTTTCTGCTGCCATCTGAGCTGCGTAAGGAGTAGATTTTCTAGATCCTCTGAATCCTAATCCACCGGCGCTTGCCCATGAAATTGCATTACCCTCTGCATCAGTAAGGGTTACAATTGTATTATTAAATGAAGACTGGATATGAGCCTGTCCGCGGTCAATATTCTTTTTAACACGCTTCTTAGCTGATGTCTTCTTAGATGCTACGACTTTCTTAGCCATCACTTAACCTCCTAATAGACTAAATCATTTGTAATTATTTCTTCTTATTAGCAACTGTACGCTTTGGACCCTTACGAGTTCTAGCGTTAGTTTTAGTCTTCTGTCCACGAACAGGAAGACCCTTTCTGTGACGGATACCTCTGTAGCATCCCATTTCCTGAAGTCTCTTGATGTTTAAAGCGATTTCTCTCTTTAAATCACCTTCTACAGTGTATTCTGCGTCAATAACGTCACGAATACGACCAACTTCGTCGTCTGTTAAATCTTTACATCTGGTGTCAAGACTAACATTTGCTTTCTCAAGAATACGAACGGCACTTACTCTACCGATACCATAAACATAAGTAAGTCCGATCTCTACACGTTTCTCTCTTGGTAAATCCACACCACTGATACGAGCCATGTACTTTAAACCTCCGTTAAAATTAATGAAGTTTTCAGGTCACCCTGAAATGTTGCCGTAAATTACGGCCAGCCGCTTTAAACCATGACAATACCGCCAAGTATCGCTAATCCGACAGATAATGACAATCGGATTAAAACCGCAATTGCATGAATATTTACAATTGCAATCCACAGTATCACATTGACCGCGCCTTTTCCGGGTTAGTGAAAAGACCGATCGTAACACAAAAAGCAAGAACTATAATATAGTAACAACGCACATATAGCGGTTGAATTAGCCTTGTCTCTGTTTGTGTCTAGGGTTCTCACAGATTACCATGATGTTACCCTTTCTTTTGATTACTTTGCATTTTTCGCAAATTGGCTTTACTGAAGACCTAACTTTCATATTTAAGTCACTCCTTTCAAAAAAAGTCCACTTGCAATACTATCATACAAAAAACAATATTGCAAGTGGTTTTTTCATTTTTAGCAACAAATTTTAAGCCGGTTCCGAATTTATTTGTCACGCCATACAATTCTGGCCTTTGACAAATCATAAGGAGACATTTCTAATGTAACCTTATCACCCGGAACAATTTTAATGTAGTTCATGCGAAGCTTGCCGCTTATATGTGCAAGAACTATATGTCCGTTGTCTAGTTCAACTCTGAACATTGCATTAGGAAGCTTTTCAACTACCTTTCCTTCGACTTCAAGATTATCACTTTTAGACATAATCCTCCATTCTGTACTGAGCGTACATCCTGCTTTACAAAATCAATTACAGTTAATGAGTTTTTTCTTATTATACATAATTATGCAAGAATTGCAAGAATATCCTCAAAAACTTTATTAACATCCTGTGTCCCATCTACAGACTTTAAGATTCCTGCGCCTGTATAATATTCAATAAGAGGCTGTGTCTGTGTATGATAAACATTAAGACGCTTCTGAACAGTTTCAGGCATATCATCATCACGAATTGTAAGCTGTCCACCACAGAGATCACATATTCCTTCTACCTTAGTTGGATTAAATTTAATATGGAAGGTTCCTCCACATGCTACACATGCTCTTCTTCCACCCATTCTTGTAACAATATTCTCATCAGGAACATCTACATCAATGGCGTAATCCATCTTTTCACCCTTAGCTGCAAGGCTGGCGGTAAGAGCTTCTGCCTGAGGAATTGTTCTTGGGAAGCCATCAAGCACATAGCCGTTTGCACAGTCAGGCTGAGCAAATCTGTCCATGATAAGCTCAAGTGTTAATTCGTCAGGTACGAGAAGTCCCTGATCCATATAAGACTTAGCTTTCTTTCCAAGCTCTGTTCCATTCTTAATATTTGCTCTGAAAATGTCACCGGTTGAGATATGTGGGATATCATATTTAGCGGCAATCATTTTTGCCTGAGTTCCCTTTCCTGCTCCGGGAGCACCTAACATAACAATTTTCATAAAACACCTCTAATAGTTAATTTTTATAGAAATAAGAAAGGACGACGCAACCCTGCACCGTCCTTTAAATAACATTATGAATTCAAGAATCCCTTATAGTCACGTTCAACCATCTGAACCTCAACCTGCTTCATTGTCTCAAGTACAACTCCGACAACGATTATAAGTGATGTTCCTCCGAATGAAATGCTTGCATTGAATACTCCTGTAAAGAAGATTGGAATCAATGCTACTACACAGAGCATGCTTGCTCCGATGAAGATGATTCTGTTTACAATTGATGTTAACTTTTCAACAGTGCTGTGACCAGGCTTTACACCAGGTATAACCGCACCCTGCTTCTTTAAATTATCTGCAATCTCAACCGGATTGAAGGTAATGCTTGTATAGAAGTAAGCAAAGAAATAAACAAGTGCGATATAAATAACAACTCCAAGTGTGTACTTAAATTCGTTAAATGATTCAAAATTAAACCAATTGTTGTCTGTACACAAATATAAAATTTTCTGCCATACTGAAGCACTAGGGCCTGTTGCAGCCTTAACACTAAAGAATGAAGATATAATTATTGGGAACTGCAAAAGAGAGATTGCAAAAATAACAGGAATAACACCTGATGTGTTTACCTTGAGTAAGATATAATTTCTGCTTCCCCCAAGCAGTTTTCTGCTGTAGTTAACTTTAATTCTTCTCTCTGCATCCTGAAGGATAACGATAAGAACAACTGTAACAACTACAATGGCAATAATGATTATTGCAGCTATAATTGAATTTACAAGACTGTCGGCATTAATAACAAATACGTCAAAGAGATTTGTAAAATCTGATGGAAGCTTAGCAATAATATTAATTGTAAGGATAATGGATATACCATTACCAACGCCATATTCTGTTATATTCTCACCGAGCCACATAAGGAATGCGGAACCTGCAGTCAGACATACAATGATGACAATGATTGTTGAAATCTTAGAATCATTAGTATATCCCTGATTGCTGAAGCCGATTGCCATGGCAGCAGATTCGATGAGTGAGAGAGCGATAGTAAGATAACGAGAAATTTCAGCTATCTTCTTACGTCCCGACTCGCCATCTTTCTGCATTTCAGCGAGCTTTGGAATTGCAATTGTAAGCAACTGCATGATAATTGATGATGTGATGTAAGGTGAAATATTCAATGCTAAAATAGACATTGAAGTAAATGATCCACCTGTGAGGGCATCAAAGAAGCCCAGGTTCATATTTGATAGCCAACTAGATACCAGTTCCTGGTTAATACCAGGAGCTGGAATCTGAGATCCTATACGAACTACTACAAGACATAAAAATGTAAAAAATAATTTTTTACGAAGATCCTTAACTTTAAACGCATCTCGAAAGCTTTTGAAGATATCTAAAAACATATTAGATCACCTCTGCACTTCCACCAAGAGCTTGGATTTTTTCAACAGCACTTGCACTGAATGCATTTGCTTTAACATTGAGCTTCTTAGTTAATTCTCCATTTCCAAGTATTTTTACACCATCTTTTGGATTACTGATAGCACCCTTAGCCTTTAAGATTTCAACTGTAACTTCATCTCCATCATTGAAAAGCTTGTTGAGTGTACTAATATTTACAGAAATGATTTCCTTAGTATTTCTGTTCTTGAAACCGCGCTTAGGAAGACGACGGTATAAAGGCATCTGACCACCTTCGAAGCCAATACGAGGAGCTCCTGAACGAGCTTTCTGACCCTTATGACCCTTACCTGCTGTCTTGCCATTTCCTGAACCATGACCACGACCTCTTCTGAATGAGTCGCTCTGCTTTGATCCTTCAGCCGGCTTTAACTCTGATAAATTCATAGTTGCACCTCCTTAGATTAGATTTCTTCTACCTTTACTAAATGTTTAACCTGTGCAACCATTCCTCTGGTTGCAGCATTGTCAGGAAGAATGTTTGAGGAATTAGTCTTGTTTAATCCAAGAGCCTCAACTGTCTTCTTGTGCTTAGGAATTGCACCTATGGTAGACTTTACAAGTGTTATTTTTAACTCTGCCATAATACTCCTTTCTGTCAATCAACATCTGACATCAAATCTTATAAATCACTTACGGAAATGCCACGTGCTGCAGCAACTTCCTCAGGAGTCTTAAGATTCTTTAAGCCTTCGATTGTTGCAAGTACAACGTTCTGCTTATTGTTAGAACCGAGTGATTTTGTTCTTATGTTCTTGAAGCCTGCAAGCTCAAGTACGTTACGAGCAGGACCACCTGCAATAATTCCTGTACCTTCAGGAGCTCTCTTAAGTAAAACAGAAGCACTTCCGAACTGGCCGATGAAATCATGAGGAACACTGCCATTTTTATCAAGTGGTAATGAAATCATGTTCTTGATTGCATCTTCCTTGCCCTTACGAATAGCTTCTGGAACTTCAGTAGCTTTTCCTAAACCGGCACCTACGTGTCCATTCTGATCGCCAACGATAACCAATGCTGCAAAACGCATATGACGGCCACCCTTTACAACCTTTGTAACACGCTTAATTGAAACTACCTTGTCAACTAATTCTAACTGACTGGCATCAATAATTTCACGTTTCATGCGATTACCTCCTACTAAAATTCCAGACCAGCTTCACGAGCTGCTTCTGCTAATGCCTTAACTTTACCTGCGTATATAAATCCGCCTCTGTCAAATACAACCTCAGTAATACCTGCAGCCTTTGCTTTTTCAGCAACTGCCTTACCAAGTGCTGATGCTGCTTCTACGTTATTAGTCTTTTCAAGACTAGACTTTAAATCCTTGTCTAATGTTGAAGCTGCAACAAGTGTCTTCTGCGCATCATCATCAATAATCTGAACATACATATGATTATTGCTTCTGAATACAGCAAGACGTGGTCTCTCAGCAGTACCGGAGAAACGATTACGAATTCTAAGGTGCTTCTTAATACGAACTTTTGATCTACATTCTTTGCTAACCATAGCTTATTCTCCTTTCTACTTCTTACCTGTCTTACCAACTTTACGTCTGATAACTTCATCAGCATACTTGATTCCCTTGCCCTTGTATGGCTCAGGTCTTCTCTTGTCT
>CAZVBH010000058.1:0-14763 GCA_964625275.1 uncultured Lachnoclostridium sp. | reverse complement strand
AGAAGAAAAGTGGCTCGCCACCTGCACATGCTATATCATTTACACACATAGCTACTGCATCGATACCGATAGTATCATGCTTATCCATTACGAAGGCAAGCTTAACCTTAGTTCCACAACCATCTGTACCAGAAAGAAGAACAGGCTCTTCCATTTCTTTAATTTTTGCAAGAGAAAATGCTCCTGAAAAGCCTCCAAGGCCTCCAAGTACTTCTTCTCTCATTGTATTCTTTACTGCTGCCTTCATAAGTTCAACTGACTTGTAACCTGCTTCAATATCTACACCTGATGTTTTGTAATCCATTTTTTTACTCCTTGTAAGTGATTTTACTGTTCCATATAGGCTTTATAGCCAATTGATTCGATTTTTTCTTTTTTAGCCATTACACCGGACTTCAATTCAGCCTTATAAGCTTTAATTTTTTCTGTCAGCTCAGGATCTCCTACTGCTAAAATTTTTGCTGCTAAAATTCCTGCATTTGCAGCTCCATCAATAGCTACTGTAGCAACTGGGATTCCTGATGGCATCTGTACAATTGAATAAAGTGAATCTACGCCACTAAGAGTCTTTGTATGAATTGGCACTCCGATAACCGGAAGTGGAAATATAGCTGCTGTCATGCCTGGTAAGTGTGCTGCTCCACCTGCTCCGGCTATAATTACTTTATAACCTTTTTCTTCTGCTGTCTCTGCATAATCATAAAATACGTCAGGCATACGATGTGCTGAAATGATTGTCATATCATAGCTTATGCCGAATTTTTCGAGCATTTCAGCTGCCTTTTTCATGATTGGGAGATCTGAATCACTGCCCATAACAATTCCTACTTGTGCCATAGAAACCTCCATTTATATATTTATTTTGATTAACTTAGTTTACTTATGTGCTTTTACACATATAAGCTGATTATACAACAGATACTCCTCAATAGTAAAGAGAAGATTGGAAATCCTTCAAAAAAAAATTTGGAGTGAGGTTTAGCTGCATGTAGGTGTCTAAAGATGGAGTTAGTTTTGTTCAGCTGCATGTAGGAATTCATAATGATGGCTGAATATAATATGATATGCTCCGTACAGGCTGCCGTTGGCAGCCCCTATCATGTACTCCGCATATGATATATATTCAGCCATCTAATTGAGTGTTTCAAGCAGCTGAACTATTTACTTTTTTAAGCCAACCATCTGATTTAGTGTTTCAAGCAGCTGATGTATTTACTATTTTAGCTAGCCATCTTATTTGATACTTCTGGCAGCTGAATCAATTTGCAAGTTCGAGATTAAGGATTTCTGAGCCGGGGACGACGAAGCGTCCGTTTTCGATAATGGAGTGATAGTCATCTTTATCTGTATAGGCTCTTATAAAATCGAGTTCGTCATAAGGTATTGTTATATCTGTATGGCAATTAAAATATGCTTTTTCCGGTTCTGTTGTTCTTAATGCGCTTATTTCATTATCTCTTGCTATTATTGCTTTTCCATCTGGGTTATAGGTCATAAAATCTTCCATATAGGAGTAACAGGTGTCGCCTACTGCGAAATGTGGTCCTGTTTTTTCTGCTATCAGAATTGGCAGCTTATCCCAAATGTTAAATTTTGTAGCCATTGCATAAGCTGTTGTATTTGTTCCTATTGCAAATTCTCCTATTGGTAGTGTTTCATGTCTGAAAAGTATATTTTCTTCTATATAGGTTTTGTTTTCTGCTTCGGTATCGAAATTTTCACAGCTGTAGCCAGTTATTTCACCATTTTCAAAGCGAAGCTCTAGATTTTTATATTCATAGCCTTCGAGATAGGCATGCTTTACATGCAGCAATCCGTTAGTTCCTTTTAAAACAGGTGAGGTAAATACTTCGCCTACAGGTATATTTACATCTGCAGTACAGTTTTCAAAATTAGTTTCTTTTTCCGGATTATTGAGCTTGTGAAGCTGCACTACCAGGTCGGTTTTATTGCCGTTTCTGCCATGCACATGCACATGACTGCCTGAATCCAAAAGGTCAATAATATTCTGCTGTAGCTTTTGATAGGTTGCATTATCTAGGGTATTTACTTTATTTGTTGCATCAAATATTTCCTTAAATGAGTCTCCTATTTCCGGTACAGGATAAGATATGATTGTGAAGGATCGCTTTGTCATATCTATATATTTTCTCATAATTGCAGCTACGTCTCTTGTGAGTTCTGTATCGAGAGCCTTCTGCTCTGCGCCCGGTACTAGGACTGTTTCTTTATTGACAGGTTTAAAGGATTTTTCTCCAAAAATTTCAAAAACAGCCGGTCCTGCATAAATTGCCATTTCATCCTTCAATTCGTTGCAGACCTTTTGATAAACTTCTTTATATACCTCGCAATAACGCTTCGAATATAAGAAAATATTGTCATTTCTATGGTCATAATTAAATTGTCGATTTATAGGAAGTCCGCAGGTTCCGACTTTGGTGTCCTCCAGGCACATTATTATGTGTTTACCCATTGCTTCAAATTTCTTAACTGCTTTACGAATAACGAGCTCAAAGCCTAGTGGGAATCTTATTTCTACATTTATTCTGTCAGAGAAATCAATCCCCTGCATTTCAAAGCCACGCACATAGCCTGAGACGAAGGTTTCTGCTATGGAATCTGTCACATCCTCCGGCAATGATGCGAGGTGTGAACGTATTCCTAGTTCATTTTCTCCTATGTGAGCTCCATACAAATAAAGATAATCCGGTTTTGACAAATCTGAATCCATGACTATAGAATAAATATCATTATATTTTGGGCTTCTTAATTTTCTTTGTCTAAGCCTTACAAAGTCATAGCAATAATCATGGTTAAAGTAATAAATTGTTCTTTTAATAAAAGTATTTTTAACATAGGCATTGGATAGAATTCCATGAATTTCAATTACAAGCTCAAAATGTACCAAAAGCATCCATAAATTTCCTGCATAGGCATCGTAAACTAAATTATAAAATTTTGAAAATAAACTTGAAAGGATGCCTCCCATTCTCTTTCCATAAGTTTCTGCGGCAAAATCCGGGTTACAAAAGCTTTTTTCATAATTTGCCTCTGAAACCTCTTTATAATAATCGTCATGAATTGATTTTAGTTCAGAAATTGTAAGTTCTTTTAGTTCATCCGATATGGAGAGCATTAAAATTTTATCCAGTCTTATAGCAATTTTAGAAATACTTTCAAAAAAGCTAAAGTACTTAAATTTTTCTGAGCCTTCCTTGAATTCTTTTAATCTTTCAATAGCCAGGTCATATCTTTCCTTATAGGCCTGATTTGTTTCATTGTAAATATCTGCTCTACTCATAAGGTTAAACTCCTATTAAATATGTGCTAATCAATACTATAAACATGGCTGTATTAAGTAAAAGAGCCCCAATTGAGATACCAAAGAAGCCTGTGCGTTCTTTACAGCCTTTGCAGGAAAAAATCATTCCACAAATTGCCAGTATAAAGTCCATCAGGGCAAGTCCTGTAATGCTTTCAACTACGGATTCACTATCTGATTGGGACATAATTATAAGCATTATGTAAATGATGAGGCAAAAAATGCCAATCAAAAGCGCAAAGACGCCTATTGAGCTTTTTGCCCGCCCTTTGTATTTCTTATTTTTATCCTTTTTATCAATAAATAATTCGTCGCTCATTTCATTCCTCAGTAAAAATTCGTTTAAACAAACCAAGAGTTATTTTTATTATTATAATAATTAATTGTTTCTGGTCTTTGGGACTGTTTTTTCAGATACTCTTTTCTTAAGAAAAATCACAAATATAATAAATCCCAGGATTCCTCCAAGAGTATTCATAATTATATCATCCACATCAAAGCTTCCAACCTTTGTAACAAGCTGAATTGTTTCAATAGCTGCGCTAAAAAGTATACTTTCTAATAAAATCAAAAAGAAATTTCTGCTTCTATTAAAAATGAGTGGCATAAAAATCCCAAAAGGTAAAAATGCCAGTACATTTCCAACAATATTTACAAAAAACAATTCAAAGGTAAAATAGCTTCTATACTTAATATAACTTTGTATTTCTTTAAATGGTACAAGATTGTATCTGTAAGCTGTATTTTCCATTGTCCTTCCATATCTTTCACTAAAAAACAAAAAATAAAAGAGAACAATTAAATATATTATAAACAGAATTGAACAGCCAAGCTTTATATTGGCTTTTCTTTTTTTCTTCATCAAATTACCTCCAAGGTATAATGCCTCAGACAGTATATAATATATTTTAAATCATGTAAAGATTTCACTGAGAATAATCTTTATTGCATATCTAAGATTAACTCAATACTGTCCGACAAAGTAAGTGCTTTTATTCTTCGGTTAATTGGGTAGCTAAAGCCTTACTTAATATCACTACAACCTTATAGAGATCTCCATCAATGTCTATATACATTTTACCATTCATCGATTCTATAATTCCTCGGGCAATAGAAAGTCCTAAGCCGCTGCCTTCAGTATTACGTGATTTATCTCCTCTTACAAATCTTTCTGTCAGTTCATCAGGAGTCAGCTGAATTTCATACTTTGATATATTTTTAAAGGTTATGCTACAGTTTTCGTCATCATAATCTTCTACATCAATATAAACTCTTGTATTTTCCAGAGTATATTTATAAATATTAACAAGAAGATTATCAAAAGCACGCCATAAATATTTTCCATCAGCTAAAACATAACTGTACTCAGAACGCATGTCATATTTTACTGTGAGCCCTTTTTCCAGAAATCTGTCTGAGTATTCGGCTACTGCCTGCTCTACCATCATTCCCGCATCAATAGGAGCAAGATTTATTATCAGATTACCGGTGGATGCTTTACTTGCCTCTATCATATCCTCTATAAGCTTTTTCAGCTTACCGGATTGTCTCTCAAGCACCTCTAAATAATCTTTAGCTTCCTCTCCGGATACATTTGCCTGCTGCAAAAGTCCAACATAATTCATAATTGATGTAAGTGGAGTTTTAATATCATGCGACACATTCGTTATAAGCTCTGTTTTAAAATGTTCACTTTGTATCTGCTTTTTGAGTGCCTCATTGAGTCCGTCAGATATATGATTTACGGCATTTACAGAATGTGCGAAGGGCTTTAAGAGCATCTTCTCACCAAGCTTATAGTCTAACTGTCCATCAGCAATTTTATTAATTGCAGTCTCTAAAATATAAATATTATATATTAAACAGATTTCAAACAAAATAAGAAGCGTAAAAAGTATCCATATTATAGACATAATAACCACTAAGGCTGTATCATAGGTGCAATAAAAAACTCTTACAAATATGACGCCTGCTATAATCAAAGCATCTAAGGTAAAAGCATATACTGCTACCCTTACATAGGCCTTTATGTTTTGCCATGCTTTAACGCAAATTTGAACGTTTTTACATAAAAGCAAACCAAATTTACAAAATAATGTGTTATTTAAAAGTCTTCTGCTTTTAATTCTCACTGAAACACCAAGAAGGAAATACAGAAATAAGATTTCAAATATTATTACCGATACAAACAGGCCAATTCCGTAACTGACAGAATATAAATAGCCTGCATTATTCTGTATAAAAAAGCTTTGGATTTCTTCTATCATCCATAGTGCAAAAATAATACAGCCTGTCATCAGGCCTACTGAAATAATGGCAAAAAGATCAAATGAAATTTTATCAAAGGTCTTTTCTTCTACAGTACCGGTTTCATTATTTAAACCAGATGATTGCATTAGTCTAATCACATTATAAAGAGCAATAATTCCAAATATTAGTGTAAATGAAATTATTATATTTCTCAAGCTATATATGAGGCAAATCGACCTATAAACAAATGCATATTCATCTACTGCCGTCAGATTCAGCGGTACATATACCTGCATTTCAATCTCAGTATTCATGATTTGGCTTCTAATGATATCTACCTCATAATAGCCACTTTCAGAATCCTTTTTAATTACAACATCCTCGTTTCTATTTTTAGCATTCTCTATCGTCTCGCTGGCTTCTATATCATCCATATCCTTGAAATAGTAAACACTGTCAACTACATCTTCATCCTCAAACGGACTTGTAAAATAATATGTGGCAACATATTGCTTTTTTTCATCGGTATCCCCATAACCGCCAAGCGTTATTTCGTCATCAGAAATACAGGTAAACCTAAAATTTGTATTCTTTTTATCATAAAGCTCATCATAATAATGAGAAAAAAACTTTTCCCCATTTTGTGTTGACCATAAATAATCAATACAGTAGCCCCTATAAGCTTCTTCAGCATCAGTATATACCTTTTTGTCCAAATACTTATTCCAAACATATTTAACACCTTTTGAATAAAGGCCACTGTAAGCAGAAATAAATACAAGAATGCATCCAAACGCCATCAGGGTACCAAAGGTAACAGCTAATATTTTTCTTAAAACCTTATTTTTCGATATATTTTCCATTTATACTATTTTTCCTATCGTAAAGCGTCAGGCACTCCTTCTTTTATTCTTCAATCTTATAGCCCTGTCCCCAAATCACCTTTATGTAACGTGGCTCTGCAGGATTAATTTCTATTTTTTCTCTAAGGTGTCTTATATGAACAGCAATTGTACTCTCTGCACCAATTGATTCTTCCTTCCAAACCGCACTATATAAATCTCTTACCGAAAAAACCTTACCCGGCTTATCCATCATAACATACAATATTTTATATTCAGTAGGTGTAAGAGATATTTCTTTACCGTCAACCGTAACCCTTTTAGCGTGATCATCAAGTAAAATACCTCCGACCTTTTTTTCATCCTTTTTGTCACTTCCTCCTCCGAGCGTCATATATCTTCTCAGCTGAGATTTAACTCTGGCAATTACTTCCACCGGATTAAAAGGCTTTGTTATGTAATCATCTGCGCCAATATTCAAGCCAACAATCTTATCTGCATCCTCACTTTTGGCGGTCAGTAGAATAATTGGCACATTACTGCTCTCCCTTATCTCACTGCAGGCAGTAAGGCCGTCCTTTTCGGGCATCATTATATCTAAAAGTACTAAACTAACCTTTGAATTACTCTTGACAATTTCAACTGCCTGATTACCATTGTAGGCTTTTATTACTTCATATCCCTCACTGCGTAAATATATATCAAGCGCATTTGTAATATCCAATTCATCATCACAAACCAAAATCGTACTGCTCATAAAGCTCATCCTCCAATTAGTCATTATAAAAAGCTTTACAATGACTCAGTATTAATTCATTTCACCATTTGCGAAGTAATTTTCTGCCGGACTCTTAAAATTAAGTCAACAGTCAGGCAAAGCATTACTCATACAGTATATTTAAACTTTAAAAATAATACAAGTAGTATATATTTAAGATTTTATTAAAGATTTAACCTTATCTGAAAAGTAACTTTAAGCTTACGCGAAATTAGCGAAGCGAACCTATAATATCCGCTTTGATACCACCTTTCAGCTTTGGTTATACTTAACTTCGCTTCCATCAAAATATGTATTTAATATTTTCAAATAATCAAATCCCTCTTCAGCCATTTTACCTGCGCCTTCCTGACTCATTCCCACTCCATGACCATATCCTCCTCCATATATTTTATAGACACCTTCTTCACATTCAATCGTAAAAAAAGCACTTGGAAGAAGTGATAAGCCTGTTCTTTCACTTCCGTCCGCCAGAAAGATTTTCAAATCTGAATATGATAATAATTTTCTTATTGCAGACTGATATTTTATCACATAGGTACTTTCAGAGCCTGTTATTGTAATTTCCGTTATAATTCCCGACTCTGCCCTGCCTGTAATAGTTACTTTTTCTAGCTTCCCAAGCTCAGCATTTCGTGCATTAATTTCTTCTCCATTTTTTAAGGCTGTCGCTTTATCTGAATAACTTGAAATTACATCAGTAAGATTTGATTTTATAATATCTTCAAATTTACTAATACTAATCTCTGCACTCCATCTATACCACGAAGCCTCTCCTTCATAGGATGAAAAAATTTCTGTCACAGTAGCACCATCAACCTCATAAGATATTCGATTATTCTTAATAAAATCAGTAAATTTATCTTCATCTGAGATATTAATTCCACTATAATTACTAATTAGTGTATCCTCTAATAAATCATTACCAGTTTCAGTATTAAAATAATCATCTTCTGAATTAATTATTTCAGAATCATTAATTTCTTCTATATTTATAACCTTATCCTGACCTACCCTTTGCTTAGATAACAGTCCATTCCCATAGCCCGACAAATATTCTCCTCCCCAAACATCTGAAGGAAGTGCACTGCTTCCACAGGAAGTCGAATAATAATAGGTTTTTAGAATTTCTCCCTCATATTTTACCACCTGTCCCGACGTAGCATCTACACAGGCATTTACAGCTTCACTCTCCTGCTGATTATTGTAAACCTGACAATTTATACTATCATCTACATCTGCACCATATTTTCTAAAATAACTTCCCTCCATCTGAACGTAAGCATAGCTACGTGCACATACTGCCTGTGCTTTTATTGCTTCCTCGGGATAGTATGCCGGCATTTCACTTGGAACCACACCGTATAGATATTCCTCTAAAGGCAGACTGTTTATCAGCAATAATCCATTTTCCGAAAATCTGATAACAAACTCGCCCCTATAGTATGGTACTTCTCCATTTCTCTTTATACCGGAAATACCAATTTTACCATCAATAGGCCTTACGATAATATAATTTTCATCCATTTCCTTTTCTTCATCAGACAACTCTACGTAATCTCTAAGCTTAGTAGAAAATTTTTCCTTGAAGGTTTCCATGCTTATTGTTGCTTCAGTCAATTTTACGTTATTATCATCATAATAATTTACCAAATTGAAATCACTAAAGTCTTCTTCATTTTCTATAACCTCTTCCGAGGAAATATCACTATTCTTTTTAAGAGCAGCTGTATAATAACTGCCATCAGAAAAAAGCACTTCAAAGCTGCCCTCAGTTACAAGGGTTACACTTTCATGATAATTGCTTTCAAAGTTGGTTGTAGTTATTAAAACATCAATAAACTGTTCTTCGTTAAAGCATGTAATAACAGCCTGTATTTTTTCATTTTCTATCACAACCACAGCTTCCTCAAATAAATTTATCCAGGATATACTGTCCTTACAGTACACTGAATCACCTGACGTATGATAAATTTTAAATTCATCATCGTACTCAAGCTTTTCATAGCTTTCTATTTCTATTCCTTCTTCGTCTGACGAAAGTATTTTTCCATTTAAGGTGGCACTCTTAATATATATTTCTGTTATAATATTATTTTCAATAGCAATATCAGCAATTCTACCGGAAATTTCTCCATCAATGTTTGAAAGTGCTTCGAGAGAATAGGCCTGTCCATCATAATAAAAATCAAGAACATCCGAATTATTTTCTAATATATAGGCGTTTTTATATACATTTCCAGTTGATGACACTACATTATGCTCAAAGTTTGCAGCAAGTGTCGTAATATTATGATATTCTATTGCCGATACCATAAAATCAACTCCTAGAATTAAGGCTAATGACAGCATGCTCATCAATAACATAATTTTCATAGATAAGCTTAATTTATATTTATCACTTAACGATTTTCTTTTATTTTTTACCTTAATCTTCTTTAATCCAAACATATCTATATCCTCTCAAACAATCAGACTACAAAAAAGAGTGAAAGAATTGCTTCCTTCATTATTCCAAGCATATCTATATCCTCTCAAACAGTCAGACTACAAAAAAAGAGTGAAAGAATTGCTTCCTTCACTCTTGTAAAATCAATATTAATTTTTCATAACTAACTAAGCTTGGAAAGTTCACATTAACCGATTACATCCTGCATATTGTAAAGTCCATGAGGCTTACCTGCTAAATACTTTGCAGCATTTACGGCACCTTTTCCAAAAATCGCCTTTGAATAAGCAGTATGCTTAATTTCAATAACTTCATCACGTCCGGCAAAGATAACCTCATGCTCTCCAACGATTGTTCCACCTCTTACAGCTGAAATACCGATTTCCTTCTTTGGTCTCTTTTCACTTCTTTCTGAGCGGTCATAAACAAAATCATATTCATTATTAAGTACTTCATTAATTGCATCAGCAAGCGCAAGTGCAGTACCACTTGGAGCATCTTTTTTAAGATTATGATGCTTTTCAACTATCTCAATGTCAAAGTCATCAGCAAGTACCTTTGTAGCTGCCTGAAGAAGCTTCATAATTGTATTGATTCCAAGTGACATATTTGCTGAACGAAGAATCGTCATTTCTTCGGAAGAAGCTACAATTAAATCAACCTCTTCTTTTGAATAACCTGTTGAGCAAAGTACTAATGGAAGGTTGATTGCTTTTGCTTCTGCAAGAAGCTCTCTGATTCCCTTTGGTGTTGAAAAATCGATAAGAACGTCAGCCTTTTCATTTACTTCTGCAAGAGATGAATAGATTGGATAGCCGGCATCCGGATTTTGTGTAATATCAAGACCTGCAACAATTTCACAGGCAGAATCATTATTAACGATATCTGTTATAACTCTTCCCATATGGCCATTACAGCCTCTAAGTATAATCCTTGTCATAATTTTATCTTAAGCCAGGCTTAAGCTCCTTTTTGTTAATTTTTCCTTATTGGAAGCTCCCACTCTCTAAGAGTTGGCTCTTCTTAAAGTTTATAGCATACACTGAGTCAGATTATGTATATCTGCCTATATTTAAAACTTATTCTATAATCCCGAGCTTTCTCATTTCAGCAGCTAATTTTTCAGCATTTGCAGGCTCCATCTCTGTAAGCGGAAGTCTGAGTGAGCCTACATTAAAGCCCATGAGATTGCAGGCTGTCTTAACCGGAATAGGGTTAACCTCACTGAAAAGTGCATTAATCAGAGGGATATATTTAAGCTGAAGTGCCTTAGCTCCTTCAATATCACCCTTCATAAACTTTTCTACCATATCATGAGTATCTCTAGGAGCAACATGACTTAAAACACTGATAACACCTTTTCCACCAAGTGAAAGAATTGGAAGAATCTGATCATCATTGCCTGAGTAGATATCCATCTTTCCTTCAGTAAGACTTGCGAGCTTAGCAATGGCACTAAGGTCACCACTTGCTTCTTTTACTGCAACAATATTTTCAACTGTATTGTAAAGAGTAGCAATAGTTTCCGGATTCATCTTGCAGCCTGTACGTCCAGGAATATTGTAAAGAATTACAGGTATTTTAATTGAATTTGCAATTGTTGTAAAATGAGCAATTAAGCCCTTCTGAGTAGCCTTGTTATAATAAGGTGTAACTAAGAGAACTCCATCTGCACCGAGCTTTTCAGCTTCAGTTGAAAGATATACTGCTGTCTCAGTACAGTTAGAGCCTGTACCTGCAACAACCGGAATACGCTTTGCAACCTTATCTATACAATATCGGATAGTTTCAAGATGCTCCTCATGAGTGAGGGTTGAAGCCTCTCCGGTAGTTCCACAAACAACTATACAATCAGTTCCATTTTCAATCTGAAACTCAATTAATTTGCCAAAACTGTCATAATTAACACTTCCGTCAGCATTCATTGGTGTAATGATTGCTGTAGCCGAACCTGTAAAAATAGACATACCAATACCTCCGTATTTAAATCAAAAAATTTAATAAAAAGATTTCCGCACAAGGCTTCCAAAATCACAATTTTGCTGCTTTGTACGTCAACCAAGTTAACAACTCATAGTCTTAAATATTTTATCATTTTAATATTGGAATGTCAATAATAAAGAGGATTGTTATACAAGCCTTTCTTCCAAAAATTCATCACGTTCAGATGAATATTCCAGCTTACTTACAGAGACCTCATATGCAACCCTACGTTCGATTTCAAGCTCATTTATTTTCTTCTGATACTCTCTCGACTGTATCCTTCCCCAAATAATAACTCGCCCTCCTACTTCAAAATTTTCCGCATATCTGGCATTTCTTCCCCAGCAAATGCATGGTATATAATCACTTTTTCCATAAGGTCGGTTAACTGCAAGCAGTACATCTGCTATTTCTCGACCAAGTGGAGTTTTTCTATAAACCGGTTGTTTACATACATAGCCATCTAAATATATATAATTAGGCTTTACATCCTCCGGCTCATAATCAAAAATTTCTACCTCTCTTGCAAAAACTGAAAGTATCAGTCTGTTTTTATTTTCATCATGTCTGTTATAAGAGCGAAATTGTCCGCTAACTGCAATAAATTTTCCTAAAATACATTCTGAAAGATTCAACAGTCTTTCAGAAACCATAACCGGAATTATATCATAAGAATCCGAAAGGCGTTTTGTCTGTACATCAATAATGTAAAAGCCTTCCCCAAATACGTCGTGGCTGAAAGCAAAATCACTTACAACCTCTCCAACCAGTTCAACCTGATTATTATCAAAAATTTTCTCTGTCATACATACCTCCATAGAACTGTTCTGTTCAATTTGCTTCCTCATACAGCACAGTTTAAATTTTTGCTGTTGTCTTGACGCGTAACTGACTACAGCACTCTCGTTGGTTAATTCATATATATGCTTTACATATTCAAATTATAATTTTAAATTTGAGCTGTAGCAATATAATCTCATCCCAAAATACCGACAAAGGAGCGCAGGCATCGACATAAAAAAAGAGCAGACGAGGTAAATCGTCTGCCCTTTATATTTTTAAAAAAATGACGGTGAGATGTTAAATTTACTTGCGATTTGCTCTCTTTCGCTCGAGAGAATCGAGAATCTTCTTTCGTATTCTGAGTGAGGTAGGTGTTACCTCTAAGAGCTCATCATTGTCGATAAATTCGAGGCACTGTTCAAGGCTTAAAACTCTAGGTGGTACAAGTCTTAAGGCATCGTCTGCTGATGAGGAACGTGTATTTGTAAGCTGTTTCTTTTTACATACATTAACTTCGACATCCTCTGACTTACCATTCTGGCCAATTACCATACCGGCATATACCTTAGCGCCCGGTCCAATAAATAGTGAGCCTCTTTCCTGTGCATTGAAAAGGCCATAGGTGATTGCCTCGCCTGACTCGAAAGCAATAAGACTACCCTGCTTTCGATACTGAATTTCACCCTTGAATGGTGCATAGCCGTCAAATACTGTATTTATGATTCCTTCGCCCTTTGTATCTGTCATGAACTCGCCTCTGTAACCGATAAGTCCACGAGCAGGAATTTTGAAGGTAAGTCTTGATGATGCAGTTCCAAACTGTGCCATTGAAACAAGCTCACCCTTACGCTGTGAAAGCTTATCAATTACGTTACCTGCAAATTCCTCAGGAACATCAATTACAGCTTCCTCCATTGGCTCAAGCAGATTTCCATTTTCGTCCTTCTTGTAGATTACCTCAGCCTTACTTACTGCAAATTCATAGCCTTCACGACGCATATTTTCGATAAGTACTGACAGATGAAGCTCTCCACGTCCGCTTACCTTATAGGCTTCGGTAGTCTCAGTTTCTTCAATACGAAGGCTGACATCAGTATTAAGCTCTCTGTAAAGTCTTTCTCTTAAATGTCTTGAGGTTACAAACTTACCCTCTTTGCCACAAAGAGGTGAATCATTTACGCAGAAATTCATGCTGATTGTAGGCTCAGAAATTTTCTGGAATGGAATTGGTTCTACCTGGTCTACAGAACAGATAGTATCACCGATATGAATATCAGGAATACCTGAAATGGCAACAATTGCTCCTACTGTAGCCTCATTAACCTCAACCTTTTTAAGTCCGTCAAACTCATAAAGCTTGCTGATTTTAACCTTCTTACGTTTATCAGGTTCATGATGATTGACAATTACAACCTCCTGGTTAACCTTAATTGTACCATTATCAACCTTACCAACGCCGATTCGTCCTACATATTCATTATAATCAATTGTGGAAATAAGAACCTGAGTTCCTCTGTTTTCATCACCGGTTGGTGCAGGAATATGTTCAATAATTGTTTCAAACAGTGGTTCCATTGATTCCGGTTTATCATTAAGCTCAAGAATAGCAACACCCTGCTTTGCAGAAGCAAATACAAATGGTGAATCAAGAACCTCATCGTCAGCGTCAAGGTCCATGAAAAGCTCAAGTACCTCATCAATAACCTCTTCTGGTCTTGCCTCAGGTCTGTCAATTTTATTTATACATACTATTACAGGTAAATGAAGCTCAAGTGCCTTTTTAAGAACGAACTTTGTCTGAGGCATCGCTCCTTCAAATGCATCAACAACGAGAACTACACCATTAACCATCTTAAGTACTCGTTCAACCTCGCCACCGAAATCAGCATGTCCCGGAGTATCAATAATATTAATCTTAACTCCCTTGTAGAAAACGGCTGTATTCTTACTTAAAATAGTAATTCCTCTTTCACGCTCAATGTCGTTAGAATCCATTACTCTTTCCTCTACGACCTGATTGCTTCTGAAAACACCACTCTGCTTTAAAAGCTCATCTACAAGTGTTGTCTTACCATGGTCTACATGGGCGATAATTGCTATATTTCTTACATCTTCTCTTATCATTAAATTATAACTCACTTCCGTATATTTTTTGATTTAGTCACACTTTTTACATCTTATCAATATTATCACATTCGTAATTTTTTTCAAATATGCTAATTTCACGAGATTTATTTTTAAATAACAAATAAATACAGCACATTCAATAAATCCGAGATTATCAAATGTGCTGTAAAGATATCAATTTAACCTTATCTGAAAAGTCCCCCGCTTCTTAAGCGTGGGGTATGTTACC
>CAZVBH010000057.1:0-15041 GCA_964625275.1 uncultured Lachnoclostridium sp. | reverse complement strand
TGAAGCCGAATGATATTCGAGCTTATGCATTGGATATGTTTGAAAGTATATAAATGGTCGGGTTGAAAGTTTATCCTCCACCAGCAATGGTGGAGGATTTTTAAAATTGGTACCTATCACTCTAAAAATTTTTAAGGTGGGAGGTGCGGCTACTATTTGGTTGTTACGGATACAGAGGCTACGGAACATGCAAAATGAATATTCATTGAAAAGTAGGGGCACAATATCCCTAAATTGTCAAGGTAGGATGTACCTGTCACTCTAAAAATTACTAAATGAGCATAGCTTGGAACTGTAAATGAGACTAAAAGAGTAATTGCCTGGAAAGGAGATTAATTCATAATGAAAAAGAAAGCAATCAAATTATTTAGTATAGCTGCGGCAGGGACATGCGCTTTTATGTCCTTTGGTTGGTCCTTCTTTGAATTGATGGTGCATGGAAAAAATAAAAAAAAGCAGTCAAATAAAAAATGGTTTCAGCTGCATCATATCAGAATTAATCATCCAAGGTATAAATTCGAAAGAGAATATGAGCAAGGCAAAGCCTGGTGTCGGGAACAAAAGCTGCAGGACAGATATATCAGAAGTGTGGACGGACTGAGGCTGCATGCCTATTATCTGCCGGCAGAACACCCAAAGCGAATTCTGCTTCTAAGCCATGGATACAAAGGAAGTGGCTTTGGAGACTTTGCCTATACAGCCAGATTTCTCCATGAAAATGGCTGTAGCCTGCTGTTTATCGACCAGAGATGCTGTGGTGAAAGCGAGGGAGAATATATTACCTTCGGAGCCAGGGAGAGATATGATATTCAGCGCTGGGCATATTACATTTCCAAAAGAAATACCAAGAGGCTGCCAATTTATCTGTATGGAGAATCTATGGGAGCAGCAGCCATATTAATGGCATCCGGCAGGAGCCTGCCATCTGAAGTGAAGGGGCTGATTGCCGATTGCGGTTTTTGCTCTATGAAGAGACAGCTGCGTGATATGGCAGCAAATTGGTTTCATTTGAATTGGATTGAGCTTTTACTGCTACGGGTGGATTTCTTCTGCAAGGTGCTGGGAGGCTTCTCCATGAAGGAAGCCGACACCGAGAAAGCATTAAAGAAAAACAGGATTCCGGTTTTGTTTTTCCATGGAGCCAAGGACAGCTATGTCAATCCTAAAAACTCACTGCACAACTATTCCATTTGTCAGGCAGAAAAGGAACTGGTGATTATACCAGAGGCAAGGCATCTTTGCAGTGCCTATGAGGCACCGGAATTCTATCGAGGTCAGCTTTTAAAATTTTTTGAACATTATGATAAGAGTCAAAAGTAAGCTAAGCGGCTTTTGTCTGCAAGTCTCGGTCACTTTGCCTCAAAGTGTTTGTTAAGTCTGCAGGGTACTGGAAAATAAAAACAGATTGTGATACCTTCACTTAAAAGAAAAAAATTGGAGGTTTTACATGAGAGAGTATTACGCATTGACGGCAGCGCAGAAAATGCATCATGACTGGATTTTGAAATACAAGACTCAGCAGGTGTCCGGGGTTAGTGTTGTGGCATCTTTAAAGGCAGAGCTGGATTTTGGTCTTTTGAAGAAATGTATTCAGTTAGAGCTTGAGCGCTACGGATGTATGAGAATCCGTTTTACAAAGCCGGACCAGACGGGAATGGTAAGACAGTACATTGTTAAAAGGGAAACCAGGGATATTCCGTTGAAGGACTTGTCCGGCATGAGCATGGAAGCTGCAGACAGCCTGATGCAGCAGTGGGCATATCAAACCTTTGACGGGGATAATATACCACTTTGCGACATTACCATGCTGAAGCTTCCTGATAGCTTCAATGGATTTTTTGTACATATGGATCACCGCCTGATTGATTCCTGCGGTCTGGTGGTTATGATAAACGATTTAATGCAGCTTTATGCCCATTACAGGTTTCAAAGCGAATATCCAAGAGATTTGGCGAATTTTGAGACCGTTTTGGCAAATGATTTACAAAAGGCAGGAAATGAGAAAAGGTTTGCCAAGGACAAAAAATTCTGGGATGACCAGCTGGATGCCCTGGGAGAACCACTATATTCTGATATTCAAGGCCCCTCCGTTCTGGAGGAGGCAAGAAAACTCCACAATAATGACAATTTAAGAGCAGCCGATATCGAGCTGGACAACCTGTTTGTTGCAGTAAAGGATTATCAATTGGAGCCTGAGGCTACAAAAAATCTCATGGACTTCTGCATGAACCATCAGCTTTCCATGACAAACCTTTTATTGCTGGGAATCCGTACCTACCTCTCGAAGGTAAATAACGGACAAGAGGATATTACCATTGAGAATTTCATTTCCAGACGTTCCACCCATGACGAGTGGACCTCCGGAGGAAGCCGAACCATTATGTTCCCATGCCGTACAGTGATTGCACCGGAAACGGAATTTTTAGCTGCGGCCTATGAGATTCAAAATGTACAGAACAGAATTTACATGCACAGCAATTATGACCCGGCCTTGATTTTCGAGGAAATGAGAAAGCGCTATAATACGCCGGAGAATACCACCTATGAAAGCTGCTATCTGACCTATCAGCCAATGCCGGTGAAGGTGGACAATCCACATTTGGCAGCTATTTCCCAACATTCCAAGTGGTTTGCCAATGGAGCAGCCACCAAGAAAATGTACTTAACCGTATCACACTTGGAAAACGGTGGCATGAATTTTTCCTATCATTATCAGACAGCTCATTTACAGGAGCATGATATGGAGCTTTAGTAGTATTATATGATGCGAATTTTGTTTAAGGGAATTGCAGAGCCGGACATGAGTATCGGCGAAATTATGAAAGAAATATAAAGGATTGTTAAAAGGAGAAAGATAACCATGGAACAGGAAATGATGTTTAAAAAAATTGTTGCACAGTATTGTGAAGTAAAGCCTGAGGACATTACAAATGATATGCGTTTTAGGGAAGATTTAGGCTTTAGCTCCTTGGATTTTATGTCCTTTTTGGGGGAGCTGGAGGATACCTTTGATGTAGAGCTGGACGAGGAGCAGGTGCTGCAGATTTTGACAATAGAGGAAGCATTAAAGTTATTGGAAGATTTATAGGAGGGGAACTATGCTGATTCGTAATGTATTAGAGGAAAGTGTAAAAAAATATGGTGCCTTAACGGCAGTGAAGTGGCTGGACAAGAAGGAAATTCTGGAACGCAGCTATCAGGACCTGTGGGAAAATGTGATTGCCATAAGGAAGGGACTTGCAGCGGAAGGCTTTCAGAATAAGCACATTGCCCTTCTTGGAGTAAGCTCTGTGGAGTGGATAGAAAGCTATCTCGGTGTGATTACAGGAAAGACCGTTGCAGTACCCTTGGATGCAGGACTTCCGGCAGAAGATTTGATTGAGCTGTTAAACCGCTCTGATTCCGAAGCTTTATTTTTAAGTCCCAAGGGCATCGGTATGCTGGATGCAATTTTGGCTTATTGTCCAAAGCTTCAGAAAATCTGGCTGCTGCAGGAAGAAGACGTGGAAACAGAAGAAAGCAGAGTTTCCAGCCTGTCGGAGCTTAAACAGGCAGGGGTGCAGTCAGCAGATGACGTGGAAGCTCCTGACCCGGAGGACATTTCTACTATTATTTTTACCTCCGGAACTACCGGAAAAAGCAAGGGCGTTATGCTGACACAGAATAATCTTGCTACTAACGTAGAGGCAGTAAATTATACATCAGACCCTGGAACTGTCATGCTCAGCGTGCTTCCGATTCATCATGCCTTCTGCCTTGTTATGGACTGGCTGAAGGGCTTTTCACTGGGAGCTCAGGTATGCATCAATGACTCCTTCCTTCATATGATAAGAAATATTGGCATATTCAAACCGGAAGTGATTCTTATGGTTCCTATGATGATTGAAACCATTTACAAAAAGCTGGCCAGCGCAGATCCGGCAATCCCAAAGCAAATGCTGGCAGCCCAGGTGTTTGGCGGCAAGCTGAGGATTATTTTTGCCGGCGGAGCCCATTTGGATCCTTTTTATATTGATAAGCTGGCAGAATTTGGAATCGATGTTTTTGAGGGCTATGGAATGTCCGAGTGCTCGCCGGTCATCAGCAGCAATTTGCCGGATTGTCACAAAGCAGGCTCAATCGGCAAGCCACTTGCCAATGTAGAGCTTTCCTTTGACAACGGGGAAATTCTGGTAAAGAGCAGCAGCGTTATGAAGGGATACTACAAGATGCCGGAGGAAACTGCAGAAACTCTCAGGGACGGCTGGCTTCATACCGGCGACAAGGGTTATCTGGATGAGGACGGCTTCCTGTTTATCAACGGACGTGTGAAGAATCTGATTATTCTGTCCAACGGAGAAAATATTTCACCGGAGGAAATTGAAAATAAATTGGCACTTGAGCCATTGGTAGGAGAGGTAATTGTAATCGGTGAGAATAACGGATTGACTGCAATAATCTATCCGGAGCAGGAGCTGGTGAAAATAAAGGGACTGGATGAGGAAGCGGTTCATGCAAGGCTGCAGGCATTTTTAGACCAGTACAATAAAAACCAGCCGGGCTATCGGAAGATTACCGGGCTGGTTGTAAGAAAATATCCTTTTGCTAGAAGCTCCACAAAGAAAATCAAACGTCAGGAGGCTCTGATAGATAAGCCTCTTGACTAAAGCATAAAAGGAAGCATACCGGAGAGAAAGGTCTGAGTCAGAATCTCGGCAATGGTTTCCTTTGGTGTATGAAAATTGTCCTTGGTCCATTTGTGAAGCACACCGATGGTGCTTCCGATGGAGCAGGCAATAAAGTACGAATACTCCTCTGAGCTGTGAGTGGAGGCTACATTATTTTTGGCAACGCTGGATACATATTGATGCAGCATATTAATGGCCTTCTCGAAAAATGCGTCCCCTCTGGGATGGCGCAATAGGTTGGCCAGAAACGGATTATTCATAGTGTAGTCACAGATAGTGAGAAAAAATGACCTGCACATATCCTGATTATCCTTTGGATGGAAGTCCTCCATAAGTGAAAAAATGTCCAGAAGTGTTTTGTCCTCTGTGGCAGTTATGAGAGCCGGTATATTCTCGTAGTGATTGTAAAATGTGCTACGTACAATGCCGGCTTTTTTTATTATGTCGGATACAGTTATTTTGTTTAACTCTTTTTTGCGAAGAAGAAGTAAAAATGCATCTAATATGGCCTGATTAACCACAGCATATCTTTCATCTAAAATCTCATTTGTCATGGAAATCTCCTTATACAAGCCCTGCGACACTAAACGTCTATCTTGATTTATCCCTCTTGACTACATATAAACAGTATAGCACAAACTTTTGAAAAAAGTAAGTTGTTGGAGAAAAATCCACGCTATGAATTAGGAAGGATGCAATCCACTGCTGATTTTACTCATCAAAGCGGATATTCGCACTCCGCTTCGCTACATGCTCATAACCTTAAAGCAACTTCGTGGCCCATCAGTAGGAGTCCAGCCTCCTACTGATGCTGAAAAGTCCCCCGCTTAAGAAGCGGGGACTTTTCAGATAAGGTTAATGTGTCAAAATTTTGTGAAATATCAAATTTTAGAAGTCTACTCTATTGACTTTCTTTCATAAAATGTTATTATTTATACAGAAAAGTTATTATTTAGGGCAGTTACATCGTCCCTGTTGTGTTTTAAATGTTTTTTTACTATATTTCCGGCAACTGCCGGTGGAAGAAGGCTGTTATGAAATCGAGGGGAATTAATTGCAAATTTAGGAAATTAGTATCTATTATTCTTATATGTATTCTTGTTTTTGAAATAATCCCGGAAAATATATTTGACGTGACGAAGACTGTAGTTGCTGCAGGTAACGCTGACGCTGACTTTGTAGGTGTACCTGAAACGGGTAAATTAAATGTACTGGATAAATGGATAGCCCAGGTAAAGGAATTGGGATGGTTTACGACGACGACTACTGAAAATGGTGTTACTACTACTAGTGATAATATTAATGTTAGTGACGGAAGTATTACTGTGTCTGCAAGTTCACCCTTTTGGAATACTTCTGATAAAGCTTATGACAACACCTATGTAAATAAAATTGATGAGACTGTTGTCGTAGCTGATACAAGTGAAGATGAGACTGATGCTGTCATATATAGTAATTTTAGTTTTAAAAATACTTCAAGCAAAGATACTTCATATGGTTCAACATCCTATGGCAAAAGGATAACAGAAAAAAATGTTATTACGACTAGTGAAACTGTTTCAAGTAAAGCTTATACCGGTTATAAGCCTGATAAAGATAATAATGTAGCTGATGAATTATATTATACTATAGAAGCTGCTGAGGGTTATAATAGTAATGATGGTAAAAGTCAGGCATATTGTAGATGCTATTATGTCAGTACAGCGAATCAATTAAAAACCGTTATGTATGGTTATAAGCAAAATTGTGTTTTAGCTACTAAAGCTGAAATTATTAATTATTTAAATGATCCAAGTGTATTAGAAGATGATATAATAGTTGCTCCCAAAGTAAAGGTTGTACTACTTTGCAATATTGATTTAGGTGGAGGGAAAAATTTAAAATGGTCTAGTTACGCCAATGACAGCATAGAATTTGAATTAGATGGACAAGGTTACTATATATATAATGGTAATTTGAGTACTGATGGATATTTTTTAGGAAAAAAGGATAAATATTTTGCCATCTATGACGTGACTTTTTCAAATTTTTACATTGCCCATAATTTTGGAATGTTTGGCGAGTCTGTTAGTTATGCTTATTTTAATAATGTTAATTGGGAAAATTGCGTTGCGGCTACGACAGCTAATGATGCATACTCTACTACTATTGTTTTAGGAAAAAGTTATAGTGAATGCTATTTTCAAGATTGTACAATTAGAAATAGTTATGTACGTGCAAACGCGTCAGGACATAGTTCTTTATTTGCTTCATTTAATAGTGGAGATGGTACTACAAATTGTTCGTATTTAGGAGATGATAGTACTACTTACAGTTTGGGTTATTATTATATTACAGTACCAGAACTTGCAGAAGCTGAACGTGCATGGAGTGGCAAAGAAACAAAAAATGATGAATATAAAAATAAAAATAAAACATTAAGCAAGAAATTTCCATCTATCTATGAAGGCTGTGCTACGGTTGATTGTGGATTATATGAAACAAATACTGAAGTTTACCACTCTGGAGGGTTTGTAAGCTGTGTGCAATCTAATGTTATTTTTAAGGATTGCTATTCCAATACGTCCATTTATGGCTCAAATCAGTTGGGTGTTTTTATTGGTTCCGTAATTGGAAGTGGCAATGGATTTTATTACCCTGTTTCTGATTCAACTAAAAAAACTTTAGTTAGCACATACTTTGAGGGCTGCTATACTTCAGGAAAAATCGAAGGAAAAAGCTCACTCGGCGGATTTATTGGTTCGATTTTTAATGATGTAAGAGCTGTAGGCTATAATACATATTTTGAAACTTATTGGAAGGATGATACGAACTTTACTACATCACAAAAGAATAGGGGAAGTGTAGTTTTCTATAATTGTTATTCAACTTCATCCGTAGGAATGGAATATTCAGGCAATTACGTTGGAGGATTTGTCGGAATAGTTAGAGGAAATATTGCTTCTAATTTAGGTTATACGTTTAAAAATGATACGGCTAACAACGGACAATTTTCTTCTAAATTTACTTCTAGCATTACTGAAAAGTCGACGGTTAAACATCGATTTATAAATTGCTATGCTGCTGGAGAAGTTGGAGGTATCACAACTAATACTGAAATCGAGACATATACTGATGAAATCGGAAATTTGACGAGTAATAATAATACCATTGGTGGATTTATTGGAGTATATAGGCCGGAAGATTATTACACTAACGCAAATAAAAAAGATAGTACTAGATATAATGTTTCTGAATTGAGTAAAAATAATCAAATTGATGGTATAACTACGAACTGTTATTATGATATGCAGACTACAGGTATGCGCGAACGTGATATAGGCAGTTTTAAGGAAATTACATCAGAATTTTATAAAAAAGAGCCAACTGCTACAAATACAAATAAAGAGGGTTCAAAATGGGTAGTAGATATTGGTAGTGGCAATTCCACTTGGGATATTAATAATTATACTAAAAATTGTGGTTCAACCTTCTCTCTAGCGGGTACCCTTTCTGGACTCACCGGTGTCTACACTCAGCAATCTACTGTAAAGCAGATTTCCGGCCTCACTAATGCTGGGAAGACCTGGGATGGAAACGACCTATTCCCAGATGCTGGTGATGCCTGGACCTACCTTGAGGGCTACTATCCTCAGATTAAATATTTTAATAAAAGCGATACAGAACCAACTCGCGAGAAAATTGCAGAAAAGCATCCCGATGCGTCAAATGAAGTAGTGGAAATGTACTACAAACGTGCTGTTCAGTACTACTATGACAGCATTGCTTCAACTTCAACAGTTTATCTTGACCACTATGATGAAATGCTTGGAGAAGATGGAAATTTGAAGTCAGTAGATGAGCTTGTTAAAGCCGATTTGGCAAAAGCTGATTTAACATTATCTGATTCAGCAACTGAAGCAGTTAAGAAAGCATATAATGATAGCTATGAAGAAAAGCTTGCTACCTATCAAACAGTTTATGATACTGTTCGTGACATTACAAGCAAGTTTGAGTTTACCTCGGATTATTATTATTCAGCTGAAGGCTCGGATGCTGTTGAGACTTCAATTAATCATAATATTTCTTGGGCTACCACTGACAATACCGACTTTACGTCTACTTTAGGATTGACGCCCGGTGCTACGTCAACTATTACGCCGTCGCTAACGCCGGATGCCGATCACAGGATTGATTTGACTTATGACATTCCTATATCAGTCACAGCGACGCCGACACCAACTGCAACAGCGACGCCGACGCCGAACCAAGAAGCTTCGACTTTAGAAGCGGCAGCTGATGAAGGTAGCGAGGGTGGAGAAACTACGGTCGAAAAAACGACTTCTGCCAATCAAACGAGCTCAAATGTGGAACCTACGGCCACACCTACGCCGAAGGGAGTTACACAGATATCTGAAACCTACAATCCAAGCGTTCTTGTAATAACCAAGGTGTCAACTACAGTTAATAAGAAATCTTCAAGTACTGATACTACAGTTGAAGCAACAGATTCAAGTACTCAAACAGTAACTACGACTACCGAAGCTACAACAGAAACAGAAACTACAACTAACGATGCTACAACTAACGATGCTACAACTGAGGCAGAAACTTCAACTACTGATTCTAATAAAACAACCGTAGAGGTTTACAAATGCCTTAACTTTGCACCTGGTAAACAATGGGTAAAGGTAACTGCATCCTCAGATGATGCAGGCTTTAGCGGTTCAAGACAGCTTCGACTTCTGCCAACAGTTTATCTAAGTGCAGGCAACATACTTCATGTAAATGTTATAGCAGATGACAAGGATGAAACCAAGGTAGAAAACGACGTTTATTATACTACCAATGATGGTAATGAGGTACAGATTTCTAATTTTAATCATTCGGTAGGAGTTGTTTATGCAATTACTGACAGATACCGAATGGGTGCTCTTGATTCTAGTGGCAATACTACTATTTATCAGGGCCAAAAACTAGCTTTATATGATAAAAATAGTTCTGCTACTACGGATGTTTTTGCCTACTATGATAAGTTTAACAGTACCGGAACCAGCCAATTATTTGGAGATGTGAAATATACTTCTGAAGAGGGTGCATCGAATAAAACCTATAGCTTTACGATGCTTGACCAAAGCTTTAGTACCGATGTTATGTCTGTTGGTGACTATAAGTATCTTGCCAATCTTTCTGCTAGCACCACCACTGGCACCACCACTAGCGGCACCACTACTAGCACCACCACTGACAGCACTACTGACACCACAAGTAGCACTACTAGCAGTTCTACTAGCGGCACCACTCTGGTCAGAATTTATCATGCCTCTTTGAACACAGCTACCAATCAGGTTGATAAAGGCGATGAAATTGATTATACAAAAGATGATATTTTGAAATGGACCGGTCAGAAGAATTTTGAAGTTGCTGATGCCACTACGAAGGATGCTAGTGGTAATGAGTCTTCCTCTGCTTACTACTATATGGATTATTATTGGAGACTGAATGATGGTCGATATCTGACTGATTCCAAGCTGGTATGGATTTCAGCAAGTAAGTATAATGTCACAATGATAACCGGAATTCTGAATGAGAAGCATGAAATTGATTCTTCTGGAAATACAGCAATTGATCAGTTCGTAACAGATGAAGTTTCGCAGGTGACTAACTCTAATGGCACAACTACTTGGGACATTACTGGTGAATTTCCTTCTAGTAAAGAAGGCTTTACTGAAGCAGCCAAAACATATAATGAAGAAATCTCAAAAAATGGAACCTCAACAGCTTTGGATAATTATTATGATAAGTACAATGATATATATGTCAATGGCTTAGATACTTATTATACTAAGAGCGTTACAATGAGCACCTATGCCAACAGAACGGCTGTCCAATGGAAGAGAAGTACTGACTATTCGCTTACAACGTTAATTGTTTATGCAATTGATTCAAGCGGAGAACGGCATAAGATGGTACGAATAGATAATGTCGACAGTAATACAAGCTATTCTTTGGACGATGCTGAATATGCTTACCAGTTCAGTTCCTTTGTAGTTAAGCAGGATCCGGAAACAAAATTGTTTTCCTTAAAGGAAGAGGAGGGCTCGCCAATAAGCTTCAAGGTTGAGAGCGGTACACTTACAGGTACGGACAGCATCGATAAATATATAGTATTCAGCTTTGAAGCGACGAATTCAAATGGACAGGCAGTTTATACATCTATCTCTGATAATCTCGAGGTAATAGCATTATTTAGAAATAATACTGCTGATGTAAGTGGTACGAAAACAGTATTACTGAAGGCTGATGGGGTTCAAGATGAAGCTGCAAAAAAAGTAGGTACTAAAAAAGTTTATGTTGCTAATAGTACAGAAACCACGTCAGGTAGCACTGCAACGAGTGAGACTACCACTAACGAAACCTTCTCAAGCGCTACTACAGCCAGCGCTACAACGAGCGGAAGTTCAGCAGATGAAAATACAACGAGTGATGATACAACAAGTGGAACGACCGGTAGTTCATCAAGTAACATTCTTGATGGCACCTTCAAAGTATCAACTTACAGTTATTATGAGTCACTTGAAGAAACTCAGAAATGCTATGAGGTTGATGATACTGGACTAGATGACCTTGATGATAGTAATAAGGCAACTTCAGAGCGCCTAGCAGCGCTTCCGGGAGATACCCTTACTTATCGAGTTAAGCTGAGAAATACCGGCTATTTTGAATCGGGTGAAGTTAAGGTGACAGATACACTTCCTGAAAATTGTACCTATGTACCTAATTCAATGAAAATCTATCGACAGAAGGTTGATTTGACTACTTCAGGTGAGTATGACAAGGTAGAACTCGTAGCGTCGATAGATGATTCCGGAAATGTACAATATAAAGTTGGCACTTCAAATCCATTTACAGAGCCTACTGCTGAAAATGGCAATGAGCTAATTTGGATAATACCAAGCATTTCCTTGGATTATGAGTATTACATTCAGTACGATGTCATTGTAGATGAACTCTCAGCAACAACAGCTAAGCAGACCTTGACAAATACAGCAGAGTGGTCATTTATGTGTCACAATGGTAATGTAGTTGATGATTCAGGTAGTATATCGAATTTGAACGAGCTAATGGAAAACGAAATCTTTGATATTAACATGAAATATGTTGAGCCTGATTCAGAAGACAGTAAAGTAAGTAAGAATGATGGTGATACAGAAATCACTGCTGATAATAGTGCAGAAGATAGTGCGGAAAGTGATACAGAAAGCACTATTGCAGCTAATAACAGTGGTGAAATAGCTGGTACGGAAGTTGAGAACAGTACTGTGGAAAGCAATACAGCTTCTACATCGACAGATGATAAGACTAAGGAAGTTATTTATACCGTTACCTTTAGCCAAAAAAAAACGGGTGAAGGTAAAGAATATTCTAATGTTTATTTTAGTAATGAAATGCCAACAGGCTTTACGCTTAGTGGAGTACAAGTAACTAAAATTACAAAAACAGATAGTGAAGGTACTGTTATTTATAAAGCCAGTGTTAATGATGCAAATGGTATAACTACATCAACATTAGAGGTAGACAGCAGTGTGAGCAATAATGACTTGCTTGTTGTAAGTGCTACTGATGGAACACTTAAAATATCTGCTAAAGATAATGCTGGACTTACAATAAGTAATGGTGAGAGCTATGTGGTCGAAATTACCGGCACTCAGCATTTGCTTGGTTGGACTTATACGGTCGCAAATAACGAAAAACAGATTTTAAAGGAAATAAAAAATAAGTCTCAGGTAACTTATACGGAATCTTATGATGAAACAAATGAAGATGGCACAATAAGCAAAAAGAACAACACCAAAGCCAACTCCGTTTCCCGTATTGAGCGCCTTTCAAACCAGGTAGAAACTGATGTAGTTCATCTCTACTATCAGATAAATAAGACTATTGACTCTGCAACCGCAGATCCATCGCAGTCCTTCCTTTTTAAGGTAAGCTACTTTAAAAACGAAGCTGATTATCTAGCAGCAATAGGCACTAATGGAACTGATAATAGTGGTGAAGCTGGTAATGATAGTGATGCTGATACTAATAGTGAAACTGATAATAACAGTAACAATACTGCCAGTGATAATTCTATAAAATTAGAGGATTCTGACGGAAATGATAATGAGAAAGCTTCTGCAGACAGTACCTCAGTTTCAGCAACCACAGAAGCTAATGCAGAGTCAGTAAGCTATGTACGCATCAGTTGCACCACACCGGTTACAGGGACTGCTGAAGATGGAACAAAGACTACGGTAGGCTACACCGGCTCACAGCTTATTCAGTGTGACAGACGAGGAATTTATGTAATTGAAGAGGTGACAGGTCTTTCAGCGACTGACTATGATTTTAAAGAAGTTACAGCTCAGATCTATGATACTTCGAAGCTTTACGAAAACACAAGTATATCCTCAAGTGGAACGACAGAAGCTTCTTCGTCTGAGAGCAAAGTAACAGCTTCAACAGTACTCTATATGCATACTAATTATACTGATGATTATGTCACGAATAATTATGTTGGCACCGGTACAAATGCAAAGACTTTGCCTACAGGCTTTACGTACATACCTGCAGTCTATACCTATGATGAGACGAAACTTACAGACCTTGCTTATCATACAGTAGGCTTTACAAATACACCAAGTAAGTATGCTTACCTTTCAAGTCAGGCTTATGCAGTAAATAAATTTGCATTCCAGGCGGCTGCAGGCTCATCAGGTAATTAGAAAAAAGTTAAAAGGCTAACAACAAAATTCAATCCTATATCAAAACAGGGAATGTCGGCTTCGGCCGGCATTCCCTGTTTTAGGCACAATGTAATTTTACTGGAAATCAAAAAATTACCATTATCTGAAGTGGCTTTAAGGCTATTAGCAAGTAGCGAAGCGGACCTGGAATATCCGCTTTGATAATATAGCTCTCACAAACCCCTATGCGGGGAGCGTCATTAAGCCTTAAGTTCAGTTTTTAATCTCATTTTCTTCTGCAAAACATGATAATAAATAAGGCAAAGTATGATTCCAAATACCGTTGCGGTTGGAGCAGCCAGACCGATGTAGGTCAAATTTCCACCAGGTCTGCGGCTCATTATGTAAGACATAGGCAGTCTGACAATAAATGACTGTGCAAGTCCCTGTGCCATGACAAACAATGAGCAGGAGTGACCATTGAAATAGCCCATGAAGCTGAACAAAAAGCTGGTAACAATAGCTTCAGGAGCAAAACCACGCAGGAATTCAAAGGCTTTTGCAACTACAGCCGAATCCTCCGAAAAGGCACTCGCAAGAATGTCACCATAGAAGAATGTGACTGCACATACGAAAATACCAATAATACAACCGAAGGTCATGCCGGTAAGCATGGCCTTTTTTGCTCTATCCTCCTTATTTGCACCGACATTCTGGGCAACGAACGAGGACATCGACTGCATGATAGACGAAGGAATGAGCATTACAAAGGTCTGAATCCTCTGAGCAACACCATAGCCTGAAGAAGCAGCCAGACCAAGTGCATTTATAAAGGCACATAAGGCAAGGAATGTAGCATTTGTCAAAAGCTCCTGAAGTGCAAGAGGTGCACCGAGCTTGAGAAAACGACCAACCTCTTTATTAAAGTAAATGTCAGAACGCTTGAGAGTAAAAGGAAGCTCCTGTTTTCTGATAATAACTAAAGATAAAACAACACTTACAGCCTGTGCAGCAATTGTAGCAATGGCAGCACCGGCAACATTTAAATTGAAGACGGCAACCAAAATAAGATCGCCAATAATATTAGCAACGCAGGCGATTGCAACGAAAATCAGAGGCAGCTTAGAATTGCCAAGACCTCTGAAAATACTGCTGATTACATTATAGGCAATTACGAAAATGATACCGCCACCGCAGATGCGAATGTAGAGAACGGTGAGATCCAAAGCCGCCGCAGGAGCCTGCATCAAAATTGCAATAGGTCTGGCTAATGCAATGAGAAGAATAGTAAGCACGATGGCAATAATTATGAAGAAATAAATCGTGCCACCAATAACCTGTGCAAGCTTTTCACTACGTTTTTCACCAAGATACCTGCCGATTAGAATAGTAACGCCCATGATAAGACCACTAAGCGTAAAAGTGACCATGTTAATAATGCTTGAGCCTGTAGATACACCTGAAATTCCTTCCGTTGTACCAAATCGACCAACGATAAGAAGGTCTACAGTACTGTACATAGCCTGTAAAATAAGCGCTCCAAGAATTGGAAGCATAAATCTAAGCATTTTTTTAGGAATGCTGCCTTGTGTAAAATCCTGTTTGTCGTTCATAGTATATCCTCCTGACCTAAAGATTAATGATATCATATATAACTGCAAAAATAAAG
>CAZVBH010000056.1:0-15068 GCA_964625275.1 uncultured Lachnoclostridium sp. | reverse complement strand
TCGTCCTGCCATGACTCCTTCCACTCTATGGATTGATGTTCTTTTCCATTCATATGTTCACCAACTTTCTTGCTTCAAAAATGAATCGACAAGATAATTCCATATCCTATTGTTAGGCGACGAATTCTTTTATCCTAAGACGACAATTCGCCGACATTTAAATTTCTCCAGTTACTTAACTAAACTTCCTACAGTGTGTCGTTTTTTACGACGCACTTTTTTATTTACTTTTATGTAGTATACTCTTACCTGTAGATAATCAAAGCAGATGTTCCGGGTCCGCTTCGCTACTTGCTCATAACCTTAAAGCCACTTCGTGGCCCATCAGTAGGAGTCCAGCCTCCTACTGATGCTGAAGAGCCCCCCGCTTAAGAATCGGGGGACTTTTCAGATAAGGTTAATTTATATTTCTAGCAAAGTCCATGGTCCTTTACAATTTTGTCATATAAATCCAAATCACAAAATGCACCTGTTCGGTCAAAATGACAACAGTTGGTACATGTTCGGGTTTGTGAACCTGCGCTATTTGATGTCTTTTGCTTACATCCACAATCTGTGGAATAAGAACTACAATACTGTGCTACTTTTTTATAGGTTTCGTTACTGTTTCTCATAATTTAAATTGCCTCCATAAATAAAATTGCGTATACCGCCGACAAAGCTAAAGCCAAAAGCATATATAGCTTTGCCGGCTATATTAAGAAAGTATGCTTTTAAGCAAGCTTTCATTTATTAGTATTAACAGAAGTAATTAAATTATTCAAAAAATTTACAGACCATAACAATTGTAGCTTATTGGCTTCCAAAACCAAGGTATAGACGGATATCTTCCGTCAAAGCAAGGTGCTCCATTACAAAAGGTTCCATAAAATGAAAGCCCTGCAAAAATAACCATTCCTCCGGTAATTACACTAGTTACCTTACCATCTTTTTTTGTTTTCTTTGCTGATGTGTAAACCATGGTCTTGTCTGTATAAGATTTGGTCGAGGATTCAATAAATTTTAAAAACTCCCAAAATTTAGGATTATCCTGTTCCATATTGTAAGCAACTATTGCCTTTTCTCTAGCCTTTATTATGTCGCCACAGCCTCTATAAGCAACGGCACTCAGATAATACCATAGTGCATGCCTTAATTCTATTCTGTCAAGTATTTCGGCAGCGACATAAAAGTCTTTTGCTTCCATACTTTTAATTGCATTTTTGTAGGTTGGGCTATCAGTGCCAAACGCATCCTGATTTATAAAAGAAAAATCTAGAAATTCCAAAAATTTAGGATCAAATGCGCCCCGATACTGACCATTAAAGAAATCATCCTCTCTTTCAACTCCACTAAAGCCATGGTAGGCATGATATCTGTCACCCTTGTCCTTTAGTCTTTCATCCTTTTGTTCTTCACCATACTCGTAATAGGCTCCACCTCTGCCACCCTTGTAATACTTAGCACCTTCAACATAATCTGTATAATTACCAAAATAAATGTCGTCAGTATTTTCGGGAAGCCTTTCTAAAGGCTTTTCTTCCTTTGCTTTAGCAGCTTCTTCTATTGCAGTTTTCTTCTTCAGATTTTTCATAGCTGCAAGATAGGCTTTATTTACATTGCTATATTTTTTAGCTGCTTCCTGTGAATTTATATATCCTGAATTTGTTCCTGGAGAGTATATACTGCTTATTGCTTTATATGCGTCCTTAATTTCTTCCTCTGAAGCATTTTCTGAAATATTTAATATTTTGTAAGGATCAAAAACTTCCTTCCATTCATTTGAACTCATTTTTGTCTCTCATTTCTCACGATTGTCTTCTTAAGCTCAGGCATCTTGCCTCCATGCTCCTTTTTATATCGTGCAATATCATATCTCGTCCATACACCTAAATAGAGTATATTCTTTAAAATGGAACTGAATTCAACAAGTGGCAGTATTTCAAAGCTTCGGCAACATTCTGCAATATACATTGTCAGAATCTGCTTCATCTCATCATCAAAGCCTTCTTTTTTTGAAAGTGATTTTAAAGGATTATAATTATTCTTCTTAATGTCCTTTTCTAAGTCATCATATGCATCGAGAATATAAATAAACTTTCCTAAGAAGAAGCCTGTATTTGAAAGAATCTCCTTCCATTCATCATCCTTCATTACAAAAATTTCAGATAACATTCTTCCGAAATCACCCGATACTGCATCTATGTCTTCGCTTTCTGCTTTTTCCTTATCAGATAGTGCTTTCATGCATTCTTTGATTTTGCCACACTTCTCCGGATAAACCTTTTCTATTTTTTTGGCTTTTCCACCAATAATTCCTGCATAAATTCTTCTAAAAAGCTTTTTGTCATCTTCCCAGTCATCCATACATTTTAGCCAGGTAAGATAAATGTTCATATCTGAACAGTACTTTTCGTATTCATGATGAGAAATCTGTCTTCGTGAAATAGGATGAATAATACAATGCTCATAGGCAGTAGTAATTTCCGGATCGTAAAGGTCTGCATAAAGAATCGATAAAAATGTCAAATCATAATTTACGCAAAATCGTGACATTAATCCATTGCCTTTATGCAGAGCCTTACAAAGACCACAGTAAAAGCCCCTGTATTCTTCTAATTCCCTACATTTTAATTCCTGCCTGTCGACGACCACATATCCAAACATAGTACTGCCCCTTAATGTATTTAGGTCTGATAGTCAGTATTCAGTCTTCTTAAATACTGTAACAGCTCATTTCCAAAAGCTCTTCCGTTATTTTGCTCCTTAAAAGGCTGGAGATGCTCCATTGCTGCAAAAGTCGCAAAGCGACATTTTCTTATATATTCCTCATTAAACCATGCTGATTTAATATGATTGCCAACTCTGCTTTCGGCAACAAATACGCCCTGCTCATTTTCCACTATGCTTTCCATATGATCATGAGCACATCCGTTCTCCGCTACGGTCTGTCTTATTACCTCTGCCATCGGAGCAAATACTCTTGCAAAATGTACATAATGACCGGCCTTCTCCTGAATATATTTAATGGCAAAATTTTCAAGCCAGGATTCGTCAAGTCTGCCATCCTTTTCGCTGCGAGAAACAACCATTACAATTGGAAAGGTTCGGTTTTCATCAAGTAAAAGTCCGGTTAGCTGTTTGGCCTGCTTATCGTTCGTTGCACAAAAAATGTTACCACAATCCCAAACATCTCTAATACCAATCTGAGTTGCTATCTGTCTGTAAAATCTTGGACAACTGAAAAGCTGTATAGCCTCTCTTCCCTCGGAATTTCTATAATATGTAAATCCATTTTTTACCATCATTCCGATTTGTCCGTCATCATCCGGTTCAAGCTCTGCCTCAGTTACCCAAATTCTTCCTGGATTTTTTTCATCGACATGAGCTGCCGATACCTTGAAGATAAAATTCTCAGGCTCATAGGTTGCCTTGATTCTAAAGCCGTACTCTTCTAAATCACAGGTTGAAGCCTCTTCCTTAAGATTAAGCATAACACCTGAGAATTTATTATAAATCCAAGAATAGATTGTATTTACAGCTGAAAGGAAATGTTTTTCCTTGTTTTCATCATTAGTCTTTAAGATAACATCTGAATAAAAGGTCTTCTGAAAATCCGGAAGCTTGAGGTCATATTTATATTCTTCCTCAAAATGCTTTTCTGATCTTTTGCCATATACATCTTCTTTTTCAAGAATTTCAGCTGCCTTCTCATCATGAATTACACTATCATTAAGTACTGCTACTACAGTATTTACTGAAATATCATTTTTATCAGGTCTCTGAAGGAGAGCGTAAATCAGATCCTCTCGCCTGGTTTTAAAAATTCTCTTAGGTGTATTATCTACTCTGGTATCTGAATTAAAGAGCTCAACTAATGCCGGATAAAGGTCTTCGCTTCTCATCTTTATTCTGAAATGAGCCTTCATCATTCCGGCCCAATTCTTTTCATGGTAAAGATCATGACCTAGATTTTCGAAAAGCGTTACAATAGACTTGTCACAAAGCTCAAGTGTTGCAAGTATTGTATTGAAATATCTTGATCTGTCATGCTTTCCCTCCCAAAGGTCAGTACCCTTGTATTTCATGTCGTGCTCTATTTCATGCCAGCCTTCAAAAAATACAGTTTTGAGCTGTATTTCAAAGGTGTCATCAATAAAGCAATCCCAGGTCTCCGGAGAAATCATCTTCTTCAATTCTTCAGGAAGTCTGAATACACCATTGACCTTTGTAGGCTTAAATTCTTCCTCTGAATTTGCCGAAAGACTCCAGTCTGCCTTACCGAAAAGCCTCTCAAGTATATTTCTGCATATTCTTAAGTCATCCTCAAAATATACGTCAATTCTTATACCAATGAGGTCCTGAATTTTTTTGTCCTCATTGTAGGTTTTACGCAAATACTTACGCGCAAGTGAATGATGTGTTTTTATTCTTGAAAATACCTGATGATATAATCCACATCTGCTAAGGCATTTTTCGACTATGTCTCTAAGTCTTAGCTCAACAGTACTAGGAACCTTTATCTTTTCGATAAGCTCCTCCTCAGTAAATTCATACTTCAATTTTACTCCTCCAATACACGCTGCTACCTGCGATGAAGCTTTGCAGATAGTCAGTGCTTTCCTACTTCTCTGTTATTTTATTTGTCTGCATTTTCATATGCTTCAGCATCTAATAAGCATACCTCTTCACCTGAAAGCTCTTCAATGCCGACTGTAGTTATTCTGTCTACAGTATACCATACACTTACATTTGACGTTCCGTCAATTTCATCATATATATGTATTGTAATTGTTTTATCAGCATTATCCATATATGACACACCCGATGGTCTGTAATCATATTTTTCAGTATAATAATTTAATGCCATGCTGCAAAGCTCATCAGCAGTATAAAACCTAAATTCCTCAGCTGATTTTTCTGATACATATTCTATAAGCATGCTTTCCCTATCTGAAATTACAAGCTCATAAGTATCCTCATCATCTTGTATAAGTTCTCCGGAATATTCTTCATCCTCTAAATGGATTTCAAAGCTGTTGTTACTATAATCATAACTGAATACTGAACCAACATTTGTCTGAAAATCATAAAAAATTCCTTCACTGCTGTCTGTATACAATGAGATGTATCCGAGACTGGTTTCACCATTTAGAATAAACCAGGTTCCATTTTTTAATACTAAATTCCCCGCATCTGATTCATTTTCTAAGGCGTCACCGGTTTCTTCTGAATTTAATTCATCTGATTTTTCAATATATTCTGGTGAAATATTACCTTCCATGGCCTCAGAATTCGAAGCTTTTTCTGCATCTGCTTCTGTTGCCGATAAACTGTTTATATCAGTTAAGGTACTTTTGTCATTGCTTCCACATGCAGACAAAAGCATTACTGTCATAATGCTTAAAGAAACTAATTTTATTGCTTTTGTCTTCATAAACCCCTCCAATATTTAACTATACCATTTTTTCATCTAAACAACAAGGGGCATTATCATCTTATAAATCGTTCAATAATGATACATATTATAAATGCAATCAAATCTGTCATTACAATCGTTGCTCCGACCGGAGTTGATGCCAGAATTGAAGTTAAAATTCCAACAACTGTGCAAATCACTGAAATAACTGCTGATAAAATTACAACACCCTTAAAATTACTCAGCAGTCTCATTGCTGAAAGTGCAGGGAAAATTATTAATGCAGATATCAAAAGTGATCCAACAAGATTCATTGCCAGTACTATTATTATTGCCGTAACAACAGCAATAAGTGTATTATATCTGCCTGCTCCCATTCCTGTAGCCTTCATATAATTTTCATCAAAGGTTACTGCAAATATTTTATTATAAAAAACTGCAAATATTACTATTACAATAACAGAAGCTATGATGCAAAGCCATACATCTGCAATTTCTAATGTCAGTATTGAAACTGAGCCAAATAAGGTTGAGCATACATCTCCTGCCACATTCGCCGAGGTGGAAAATATGTTCATTATCATATATCCGACAGCCAGAGCACCTACTGACAGCATTGCTATTGCAGCATCTCCCTTGATTTTGGCATTGCTCCCTAAGCTCAGAAGTATAATAGCTGTAATTATAGTTACCCCCATTACGAAAAATGTATTGCCACTCAAATTTAAAACTGTTCCCACCGCCATTGCACCAAAGGCTACATGTGACAATCCGTCTCCAATAAATGAGTATCTTTTAAGCACAAGAATAACTCCCAAAAGTGATGATGAAAGAGCTATCATTACACCTACTATCAGGGCATATCTTACAAAGCTGAATTGAAAATAAAATTGAATACTTTCCAGTATATTCATAATTCATCCTTTTTATTTCTTATTTATCAAAAAATCTGCTTGCATATTCAGATGCATTGAACTCATCCTTAGTTCCATAAAATTTGAACTTTTTGCCTAGGAAGAGAATATGACTTGCATATTCCTCTGCTGCTTTCATATCATGAGTAACCATCATTACGGAGGTTCCACTCTCATTGAGCTTTTTAATAAGATCATAAAGCTCCATCGTTACTGCCGGGTCAAGTCCTGCAACCGGCTCGTCAAGAAGAAGTATTTCGCCCTCCTGGCACAATGCTCTTGCAAGTAAAACTCTTTGCTGCTGTCCACCTGAAAGATTTCGATAACTCTTTTTTCTCATCTCATAGATATCAAGTCTTTTCATATTTCTTGCAGCTGTTTCTTTATCACTTTTAGTGTAAAATGACATTAATCCCTTCTTTTTGTGAAGGCTTCCTGTCATTACTATTTCTTCAACTGTTGCCGGAAAATCCTTCTGGTACTGTGTCTGCTGTGGAAGAAAACCTATTTGTTTATTATCAATTCCTTCACCATAAATAAGCTCCCCACTAATCGGTTTTATGAGTTTCATTATAGCCTTTACAAGTGTACTTTTTCCTACACCATTTTCTCCAATAATGCAAAGATAGTCACCCTTTTTAAATTCAAAATTTATATTTTCAATTACCGGACTTCCTTCATAGCCAAGGCTAAGATTTTTTCCTTCAAGGTAAATCATAATTCACCACCTTTAATAAGACTCTAAATTAACCTTATCTGAAAAGTCAGGTTATCTTACTGCTTTTGCTATCAGATTAAGATTGTTCTCCATTGCATCTAAATAACTATAGCCCGATTCAATCATTTTACCTGTAACCGACTGCATGGAGTCTAAAACCAGGACCTCTGCTTTTTTTCCGGCTGCCTGAGCTATTGTATTTGCAAGCCTTTCATCTGAATTATCTATTATAAAAATATAATCCGATTTGGCATCTTTAAATTTTTCAGCTAAAAAAGTAATCGTTGAAAAATTAGCTTCGCTGTCTGCACTACAGCCCGAAAATGCGGCATAATAGCTAAGCTTATAATCATTAGTCATATATACGAATGGAAATCTATCCGCAAATATAAGTGAATCTTTATCATTATTTTCAGTAAGTATTGACTGATATTTGCTGTCAAGCTCATTGAGCTTTTCTATATAAGCTTCACTATTAGAACGGAGGATTTCTTCATCTATATCCTCCATGCCTATAAGCTCTTCTGTAAAATACTCCGTAAAGAAAGCTGCATTTTTAAGTGAAAGCCACACATGCTCATCCTTTGCATCTTCTTCGGCTTCACCCATCATTCCTTCTACAAGCTCCTCATCCAATGCACTTTCTCCAAGAACATCCATTAAATTTATAATAATCATGTCTTCATTAGTTTTATTTTTAAGAGCATCCTCAATCCATTCGTCACTTTCTCCACCTACATATATAAGCATATCGCAGGTTGAAATTGCTGCTATATCCTTTGCTGTCGGCTGATAGCTGTGAAGGTCTGCTGAGCCATCAAGCATAAGGCTGACATCATAAATGTCTGCTTCATCTCCTAATATGTTCATTATCCAGTCGTATTCAGGATATATTGTGCATACTATTTTTTTCTTACCACATATAGTAGCTGAGCATCCGGATAATGTAATACCTATAATTATAAAGGTAAGAATACAAAATAATCTTCTTTTCAATTCAAAGTCCTCAATCTGTCAGGAAATAATCAAAGCTTAATTAACAAACATATTTGCTGTAATGCCTCTTACTAGTTGCTTAATAATGATTGCAGTATTTATTACAGCTTTAACTATTTGCATATTAATCTTTGATATCACTTCATCATTATTTATAAGTCAGCTCCTGTTGCTTTTCCATCTATTTCAATTATGATACATCTTTGTGCATCAATGAGCTCATAGCTGATGTATTCATAATTCTTTCCGGTTGCCGCTTCAATTTCATTAAAGCATACAAAAATTGTTTGAGTAGAAATACAATCTAAAACCTGATTATAGGTATTTTCATCAGCACATTTGATTTCTACATAATCACGACCTTCTGTATAAGCCTTGTAAAACATGTCCGTCATCACACTAATATCAAATGCCATAAGCTCATAATTATTATATTCAAACCACTCATATTTTCCGCCATTGCAGGCTGGAAGCTCGTATGGGACATCATCCACATGATTTGTTTTCAGCTCTGTGTCATCAATCAGACAATATGAATAAGATTTGAGAGGCTTATCCCCCTGAGGGTCGCACCAGGTAATATCTATGGCATAATATGAATTATCAAGCCATACATAATTCCATGCATGTCCTTCTCCATCAGCTTTTCCGGTTATATAAATGCAATCAATATCCACTGCATTTAATAGAAACTGCAAGGTTTTACTATAGCCCTCACACAAAGCCTTCTGCTTCATGAGTGTGCCATATATGTTACATGAAAGCTCCAATTCATCACTGTCTTCACCTTCTGAGTACAGATTATAGCTGTCTGAATCATATTCGGTGTAATCAACTATATAATTAAATATATACATGATTTTATCATAGTCCGTCTGTCCATCCAGACTTGTAACAAAATTATCACGTACTTTAATTAAATTTTCTGCCATCAGCTTAGAATCATCTTCACTATATAAGTAATAAGGAACAAAGTCAGTTACCGTATTCCCTGAACAATAGACTTCACTTTTATTATATACCCAAAAAATTTCAGGATAATCATTTCTTATGCAGGTATATATATTTCTAAGCTCCTCAATTGTAATCCCATTCTCTTCTATGTCTATTCTGTCAGCAAAGGCACAAATGCCATAAAGAATTTTTTCATACAATTCTTTATCAGCATCACTTAGTGTACTATAAGCATAGCGACTTGCATCAGAATCTATCAACTCGCTAAATTTTTCATCCATATCCTCAGCTGTATATACTTTACCCTGAGGTAAATCAGCAATTGTATTATCAAAAATCGGCAGAATGAAATCATTAACTATATTATAAATCATGACTGCACATGCTAATAAACATACTATAATTAATATTGTAGAAAAACTACTTTTCTTTTTCATTATCTCCACACTCTTTTCATCAGATAAAAATCCTCAAATCTCTTCATTATCATTATCTTCACACTATATTAACCTTATCTGAAGTGACCTTAAGGTTATGAGCAAGTAGCGAAGCGGACCCGAAATATCCGCTTTGATTTAAAGCTTAATTTGTAAGCAGCTTCCGAATGTCCGCTTTGATTTAAAGCTTAATTTGTAAGCAGCTTTCGAATGTCCGCTTTGATTTAAAGCTTAATTTGTAAGCAACTTCCGAATATCCGCTTTGATTAAAGATTAAAGAAAAAGCGGACGCTCGTGAATACAAAAAAACACTGCATTTCCGCTTTTTAGCGTTCCCTGTAGGAATCGAACCTACAATTGAGTCTTAGGAGGACCCCGTTATATCCATTTAACTAAGAGAACATTCGTCATAAACTGTACCAAACTATAATACTACTAAATACAAAATATTTCCACAACTTTTTTTATTTTGTAATGAGCTTTCCCTGAAGCCATACAACACCTCTGAATCTTCGGCCTTCTAAAGGCTCTCCACTGAGATCTGATTCATTAATGCAGACATCAAAAATCATATCATTACAAAATATTTCCATAACATATACTTTTTCGCCCATAATTGGATTAAGATATTTTTCTACACTAACTATTATTCCGAGGATTTTATAAAGCTCTGCCTCTAATCCAAATGGCACAATTGAAGTTTCAACAATTGAAAAAACATCCTCCCTGTTTGCCATACGCATTCCAATTTCGACATATTTTCCCAAATCATCAAGTGCAGCCCTTTGTGTTTCGTCCTCGCTCAGGCTTACATTATAAGCTGCAACATATTGATTTTTCTTAACAGTACTCATCTGCTTTAATATTTCTTCACTATATGTTGTGGGAAGAATTACTATTCCGGTGCTTGCTAAACAAGATAGGCGATATTTTTCTTTTTTTTTACGATCCTTGTTTGATATATATTCAATTGGATTTATCAAATGAAATACCAATGACATACCAAGTCTGTAATCATTACAAAGTCCTGAATATTCAAATCTACTGATTTTCTTTTCTACATAAGTTTCATCCTCAGTAGTATCAAATCTTCCTTCATAATATGGAAAATATGTTTCTCTGTAAAAATTATCAAACTCATCATATTGTCCACATACCTTAATTCCTATTCCAGGCGCAAATTCCTTGGCAAATTCAGCATAAAGCATATCATTGTCTGAAGGATTTGTAACCATGCTCCTATTATGAGGAGTTCTAATGATATCGCGAAGCAGTATTTCTTCCTGTTTTTTTGTTTTAAGCTGACTAAAGCCTACTGCTCTTAAAAATTTATGCATAACTCCTCCGTTCATTACTATATAATAATAATTTGAAAGCATGATTATTCATCATAAGTATCTTTAGATGTAATATCATAATATTTAATAGCCTGTTGTAATACTCTTCCTTCTTGCTCAGACATTTTTATATATGGCTGTCCCTTTATAACTTCCTTGAGATAAGTATAACATCCATCTGAATTGTGAACAGATGTAAGAATAAATCCATCATTTTCTTCTGTAAGAAGGCAAATTGAAAATGAAAGCTTTCCACCTGAGGCCATAAATGCATCATACTTTTCAAGAGCAAATTTGCAAAATCCTGATTTTCTGACTTCTATGCTCGAATAAATCTGACTACGAAGCTCTGTTATTTCAGACTCAAGCTCCTCCAGCTTATCAAATTTTTCTTCAAATTTATTTTCAAGACTCTTTCCATTAGCACCCTTCATATATTTTACATATTTTTTTGTAAGCCTGGTTGTCTTACTTAAAAGCATGAAAACTAATACTAACAATACAAATATAAATACAAACATACATATAATCATAATGTCAGTATTTAATCCAATTTTTTCTAACATATTTACTCCTTTATTTACTGGCCTTGACCATTAATAAATGAAAGAATTCTTTCCAGCTCATCAATTGAATAATATTCAATTTCAATTTTGCCCTTGCCATCATTCGAAGGTTTGATTGTAACCTTTGTGCCTAGAACCTGCTTCATTTCTTCCTCAGCATTAATATATTCCTGATCCTTTTCTTCTACCTTTGATTTTGAATCAGACTTTTTATTTTTGCTGTTTTTAACTAACTTCTCAGCATCCCTTACACTAAGCTCATCCTTAATTATTTTATCGGCAAATTGTTTTTGTTTTTCTGCAGACTGTCCAACTAATATTTTTGCATGACCGGCTGAAAGCTTTCCATCTATAATAAGTTGTTTTACCTGATCATCGAGTTTCAAAAGTCTAAGTGAATTTGTTACGGCACTTCTGCTCTTTCCTACTCTGTCTGCCACTTCCTCCTGTTTGAGCTTATACTCCTCAATAAGCTTTTCGTATGCAACAGCTTCTTCAATTGAGTTTAAATTTTCTCTTTGAATATTTTCAATTAAAGCGATTTCGTAGGTTTCCTGTTCAGAATATTCACGGATAATTATTGGAACCTCACTAAGACCTGCAATTCTTGCTGCTCTCCATCTACGCTCTCCTGCAATTATTTCATATCTTCCACTATTTTTCTTTACAATAATAGGCTGAATAATTCCATGTATTTTAATAGATTCAGCCAGTTCATTTAAAGCATCCTTATCGAACTCACGTCTTGGCTGTTCCTTATTTGGTTCTACTTCAGTAATTTTAACTAATGTTTCACGTGAAACATTTTCGTTATACTGTACTGTGTCTTCAACTACTTTGTCTAGTTTATTTGAAATTAAAGAGTCTAATCCTCTCCCTAAACGTTTCTGTGCCATGTTTTCTCCTTATTGTTTTAAGATTTGTTTCAATCTAATTATTTAACCTTATCTGACTTTTCAGCATCAGTAGGAGGCTGGACTCCTACTGATAGGCCACGAAGTGGCTTTAATGTTATGAGCAAGTAGCGAAGCGGACCTAGAATATCCGCTTTGATTCTTATCTGAAAAGCTTCTGCTTTTTGTCTGTATTATTAATAAATAGCTAATATTGCTTTGATTTCTATCCGAAGCGGATATTCCTGGTTTCCTTTGCTACATGTTCATAACCTTAAAGATTTATTATTTCCTTTGCTAATTCCCTATATGATGCAGCACCTACTGATCTGGAATCATACTTAATAATAGGCATTCCAAAGCTTGGTGCTTCTGCCAATCTCACATTTCTTGGAATAAGCGTATTAAAAATATGTCCATTAAAGTTATCTTTAACAGTCTCAACAATTTGAATACTAAGATTTGTTCTTCCATCAAACATTGTAAACAAAGCGCCATATATTTTCAACTTATTATTTAATCTAGCTTTAACAAGCTCAATGGTTTCCATCAACTGAGAAAGTCCCTCCAGAGCATAATATTCACACTGTATAGGGATTATTACACCATCAGAGCATGATAATGCATTAATTGTAAGTGTGTTGAGTGAAGGTGGACAATCAATTATTATATAATCATAATTATCCCTATATGCTAAAAGATGAGATTTTAATATATATTCTTTATTTTCTACTTTAAGTAAATCCATCTCTGCAGCAGCTAAATCAGGATCAGAAGGAATTACATAAAGTTTATCATATTCCGTTTCTACAATTGCCTGATTAAATGTGCACTCTCCCAAAAGTAAATCATATGTAGTATATTCAACTTCTTTTCTATTAACACCTAATCCACTTGTAGAATTTCCCTGTGGATCAATGTCAATCATTAAAACCCTCTTACCTGCTTCTGCAAGACATGCAGAAATGTTTATTGCTGATGTTGTTTTTCCAACACCACCCTTTTGATTTGAAATAGAAATTACCTTCGCCATTTATTTCCTCCAGAACCTTTAACCTATAAAGGATTTTTTTCAGCCTTACATCCAACTCTTGGATATTTAGACGGTGTATTCTTAACCTTCTTAATTATTGGCATAAGTCTTATTATATCTTCATCATCAGGTAATTTTACCTCTTTTATATCTATTAACTTACACCCAAGTGTTTTAATTGCATTATCTGCGTCCTCTATTTCCTGGCTTGCATTCGAAGATTTATAAGGAATAAAATATCCATTAACTGATAAATATGGAATACAAAATTCAGATAAAGTTGACAGCTTAGCTACAGCCCTGCTGACAACAATATTGAATTGTTCTCTATATTCAGTTTTTCTGGCAAATTCTTCTGCTCTGCAATGAACAGCATTACAATTATCCAAACCAAGTTCAACAATTACTTCATTTAAAAATTTTATTCTTTTATTTAATGAGTCCATTAATGTAACTCTTAAATTAGGAAAAATTATTTTTAAAGGTATGCCTGGAAATCCTGCACCTGTTCCCATATCTAATAGAGATAAAGTATCTGTATTTCTAATAATTTCATTGTTATTATTTAAAATTTTAATTATAGAACAACTATCTATAAAATGCTTAATTACTACATCTCTATAATCGGTAATTGCTGTAAGATTCATGACCTTATTTTTTTCAATAAGCATTTCATAATACTTATTGAACTGATTAACTTGGTTATCATTAAGACTATAACCTAATGCTTTGAATTTTTCAATCAATAAATTATTATCCACTTATAATCCTTTCGATGTTTCACGTGAAACATTTTAGCAATTTATTTTTTAAATAGTCTATTACTCTAGTTCACCAATCAAAGCGAATATTCCTGGTTTGCCTTGCCACTTGCTCATAACCTTAAAGCCACTTTGTTGCCCATCAGCATGAGCCCAGCATCCTACTGATGTTGAAAAGTCATGTTATCCCAAAAGCTAGACTTTTGTGGTAACATATCATCACTTAAGAAGTAGGGACTTTTCAGATAAGGTTAAAATGTTTCACGTGAAACATTTAATAAAATTGCCTAATTTTTTTACAATTTTTTAGAGCTTAAATATACAAGTAAAACGGAAATATCTGCGGGTGAAACACCTGAAATTCTTGATGCCTGTCCTACATTTTCCGGCTTAATTTTGTTAAGCTTTTGTCTTGCCTCGAGTCTTAATGAATCAATATTATTATAATCAATATAATCAGGTATTTTCTTATTTTCAAGTTTTTTAAAATGTTCAACCTGCTGTTTTTGTCTTTCAATATATCCCTGATATTTAATTTCAATATTAATTTGTTCCACTACATCTTGTGGTAATGGTACTCTCTGTTCATCAAGTTCTGCAATTAAATCATAATTTAGTTCAGGTCTTCTGATTAATTCAGCCAGTGTAGTACCGGTATGAATTATTGAAGTTCCGATTTTTTCTAAAATTGCATTATTTTTTTCACTTGCACCAATAACAACCTGTTCAAGTCTGTTAATTTCACTTATAATTGTGTTTTTCTTAGTTAAAAACTTATTATATCTATCGTCATCAATTAAACCTATTTCATGACCGATTTCCGTAAGTCTTAAATCAGCATTATCCTGTCTTAGCAGTAATCTGTATTCTGCCCTACTAGTCATCATACGATAAGGCTCATGAGTTTCCTTTGTAACTAGATCATCAATAAGAACACCAATATAAGCCTGACTTCTATCTAATACAATTGGCTCTTGATTATGTAAAAATCTTGATGCGTTTATACCTGCAATAATACCCTGTGCTGCAGCTTCTTCATAACCTGAGGATCCATTTGCCTG
>CAZVBH010000055.1:0-15337 GCA_964625275.1 uncultured Lachnoclostridium sp. | reverse complement strand
ATTGACGGACTTCTTAATTGTGTAAGCTTTTGGAGAACCAATCATCCTGATGTAACCATGCTTGGAATTCATGAATCAGCTGATGAACAGGATGAAATAACGGTTGTTGAAATTAATGGAATCAGCTTTGCACTTTTGAACTATACCTATAGTCACAACTGGGAAACCTTCAGCACTGCCGCAGAAGGTCATTTGGACATGCTTTGCGCCTATGATGAGGATACCAGGGAAATAGATTATGACACAATCAATCCTAAGGTTATAAGTGACATCGAAAAAGCAGAGGAGCTTGCAGACTTTACAATCGTATTTCCTCATTGGGGAACCGAATATGTGACCTCGGCAACAGACCAGGAGGTTAATTTTGCAAAGCTTATGACTGAGGCAGGCGCAGATTTAATTATTGGAACTCATCCTCATGTTATACAGCAGGTAGAGTGGGTATCAGCAGATAATGGAAATAAGGCCTTGTGCTATTATTCACTTGGCAATTTCACTTCTACTCAGGATAAATGGGAGGCACTTATGGGTGGCCTTGCCAGTCTTACTGTTAAAAAGGACGATACAGGTGTTTATATAGACGAAGACAGTATAAAAGCAATACCAATTGTTACCCAGTATAAATATCCGGGTTATAATGGTGGAGCAATAGTAACAGGTAATTATTTACTAAAGGACTATACCGATGAACAGGCCGCGGCTCATGGAGTTACGCCTAGGTTTGGAGTAACGGTATCGAGAGATAAAATGGTTGAGCTTGCTCAATCTGTATTTGGTGATTATTTCAGCTGGGAATAATTTTATGACAGATTTTATTGCAAAGTTTCAGGTTATGGATGATGACAAGGAGCGTTTTAAATGGGCATGTCAAAAGGCTGCCGAAAGACGCAATAATAATGAAGGGTATTCAGGAATCGGAACTTTGAGTGAAAAAACAATACATGCAGCTTTAAAAAATTATTTCGCAGATGAAAACTGCCAGGAGGTAAAGGTAGGCAGCTTTGTAGCAGATGCAAAAACTGAGGATGGGATTTTTGAAATCCAGACCAGACATTTTTATACACAAAAGAAAAAATTAGAAGCTTTTTTGCCGGAATACAAGGTATGTCTGGTTTATCCCGTAAGACATCATCGTGTTCTTCATTGGGTTGACCCGGAAACCGGAGAGGTGACGGATGGCAGAAAATCTCCTAAAATTGATCGTGGCTATGGTATTTTTCATGAAATGTATGGAATAAGGGAATTTATTAATCACGAAAATCTTACCTTTTGCCTTATGTATATTGACTCTGATGAGTATAAATATCTCGATGGCTATGGAGAAGATAAAAAAAAGCATGCAACCAGAATTGACGGAGTACCGACAGAGCTTGTTGCAGAGATAAATTTATGTGCACCTGAGGATTATATTATATTTATTCCGGAAGAACTTAGAAATGAAGAATTTACTTCTCTAAGCTTCTCAAAGAGCGCAAAAATCAGTCGCTCTTTGGCACAGGAAGCCTTGAATGTTATGAGGCTATTGGGAATTGTTACTATTCTCAGAAAAACTAAAGAAGGAAATATTTACAAAGTAAATACAAATATATAATAAAGTGAGGACAAAAAAATGGTAACTGTTAGCAATGAACTTTCCGGCAATACATATCCCGGAAGAGGAATCATCATTGGAAAATCAGCAGATGGTAAATATGCAGTAACAGCATATTTCATTATGGGAAGAAGCTCAAATTCCAGAAATCGTGTGTTCGTTACAGACGGTGAAGGTATTAGAACTCAGGTCTTTGATCCATCAAAGCTTGAAGATCCTAGTCTTATCATCTATGCACCTGTAAGAGTTCTTGGAAATTCTACCATCGTTACAAATGGTGATCAGACTGACACAGTTTATGAGCTTATGAGCGAAGGAAAGACCTTTGAAGAAGCTCTCAGAACCAGAGAATTTGAACCGGATGCACCTAATTATACACCTAGAATCAGTGGAATAATGAATGTTGAAAATGGTAAGTATGATTTTGCACTGTCAATTCTCAAGAGTGATGACGGTGATCCGGCAGCCTGCAACAGATTTACCTATGCATATGAAAATCCAAAGGCCGGTGTAGGAAGATTTATCCACACTTATATGACTGATGGAAATCCACTTCCAAGCTATACAGGAGAGCCTACAATCGTTGAGCTTAAAGGCAATATTGATGAATTTACCAAAGAGGTATGGGAATCACTTAATGAAGACAATAAAGTAAGCCTTTTTGTAAGATATATTGATATTGCAACCGGCAAAGCTGATACAAGAATTGTTAATAAAAATAAATAGAAATGGTTTTGGCTTTTAGTATTGAAAAATGCCTGCATTGCATTAGACAAATATTATTTATCCTGATGAGCTACGAAGTGGCTTTAAGGTTATGAGCAAGTAGCGAAGCGGACCTGGAATATCCGCTTTGATTAAAACATAAGTTGTTATTTATAAGAAAGGGTAAGCAAATGAAAGAACTTGAATTAAAATATGGATGTAACCCAAATCAGAAGCCTTCAAAAATATATATGGAAAATGGTGAGCTTCCAATTGAAGTATTAAATGGAAAGCCGGGATATATAAATTTTCTTGATGCTTTTAATGGCTGGCAGCTTGTAAGTGAGCTTAAGAAGGCAACAGGACTTCCTGCAGCAACCTCCTTTAAGCACGTTTCACCGGCAGGTGCAGCAGTAGGTCTTCCTCTTAGTGATGTCTTAAAGAAAATTTACTGGGTTGATGACCTTGGAGAGCTTTCTCCTTTAGCATGTGCATATGCAAGAGCAAGAGGCGCAGACAGAATGTCCTCATTTGGTGATTTTATTTCCCTTTCAGATATCTGTGATGTTTCCACAGCTAAGATGATTCAGCGAGAGGTTTCAGATGGTGTTATCGCACCGGGCTATGAACCGGAAGCACTTGAAATTCTCAAAACCAAGAAAAAAGGAAATTACAATATTATTAAGATTGATCCTGAATACAAGCCTGCTCCAATTGAGCATAAGGAAGTATTTGGTATTACCTTTGAGCAGGGACGTAATGAGCTTGTAATTGATGACCAGCTTTTTGCAAATATTCCTACTGTTAAGAAGGATATTCCTGAACAGGCAAAAATTGATCTTATAATTTCACTTATTACTCTTAAATATACACAGAGTAATTCTGTTTGTTATGCTAAGGATGGCCAGGCAATTGGTATTGGCGCAGGTCAGCAGTCTAGAATTCATTGTACAAGACTTGCCGGAAGCAAGGCTGACAACTGGTGGTTAAGACAGTCACCACAGGTAATGGGGCTGCAGTTCTTAGATACGATAAAGCGTGCAGACAGAGATAATGCAATTGACCTTTACATGGGTGAGGATTACATGGATGTGCTTGCTGATGGAAAGTGGGAAAATATATTTGCAGTAAAGCCGGAGGTATTTTCAGCAGCAGAAAAGAGAGCTTGGCTTGATAAGCTTACAGATGTAGCACTTGGTTCAGATGCATTCTTCCCATTTAGTGATAATATTGAAAGAGGCTATCGCTCAGGTGCAAGATATATTGCACAGCCGGGTGGTTCAATCAGAGATGATCTTGTAATTAAGGCCTGCGATGATTTGGGAATCACAATGGCATTTACAGGCATCAGACTTTTCCATCACTAAAAGCTGTAAGTGAGTTAAGCATTGATTAATGTTCAGATAAATTGTTTTGTCAGCTATAGCATTATTACTAAAATTTAGTCTTTTGACTATGGCTGATAAAAGAATTTGGGTGTTTTTACTTTGGGAGGATGTTAATGGCTAGAGTATGTAAGAAGTGTGGAGAAAGATTGTTCCCCACAGATACATTTTGTGGCTTTTGCGGTGAACCTGTTGAAGATGCAAATTTAAATCTGGGCGCACTTGGGGGAGGCCCACGACCTCTGGTAGGTGATGATGCACTTACCAGTGAGGAAAGATCTCAAATTGACAATTTAAAGGCTAAATATGCCTATGAAGCTAAGCTGAAGGCTGAGCAAAGCAGGCGTGCAGCCAGAACTCAAAAGGTATCTGAGACCAGAAAAATGACTGCAGCTGAAATGGCTGAAAAAAAAGCGAAAATTTTGGCAGCCAAGAAGCAGGAAGAAATGCGTTTAGAAAAAGAACGTTTGGAAGCAGAGCGAAGGGCAGCTGAAGAAGAGGCCAAAAGAAAAGCTGAAGCTGCAAGAATTGCAGAAGAAGAACGTTTAGAAAAAGAGCGTTTGGCGGCAGAACGCAGAGCGGCAGAAGAAGCAGCAAGAAAAGCAGAAGAAGAACGACTTGAAAAAGAGCGCCTGGAAGCAGAGCATCTTGAACGTTTGGCGGCAGAACGTAGGGCAGCTGAGGAAGAGGCAGCCAGACTTGAGGCCGAAGCAAAACGCCTTGAGGAAGAACGTTTAGAGGCAGAACGCCTTGAAAAAGAGCACTTGGAAGCAGAACGACTTGAAAAAGAGCGCTTAGAAGCAGAGCGTCTTGAAAGACTTGCGGCAGAACGTAGGGCAGCTGAGGAAGAGGCGGCCAGACTTGCAGAAGAAGCAAAACGCCTTGAGGAAGAGGCCGGCTTGTATGCAGAGGGCAACGCTTCGGAAGAAGCTGATGAAGCTTTAGCTGAAGAACAGGACAACTCAAATTCAGAAGCAAATGCTTACCAGCCTTCAGATGAATATGCTTCTGAAGCCTTAGACAATATAATGTTTCAGGACGAAACTGAAGACGAGCCTCTTGCCGGTGCATCCTGGGAAGAAGCTGATAAAAGAGCGAGAGAAGAACAGGAGAATGAGGATCGCGTCATAAGACGAAAGAGAATTAACGAAGGCTCAGACCATCTGACAAGGGATATTGTAGCTCTTGTTATAGGAATTTTGATACTTGTAGTTCTCCTTGCTTTCTTACTTCGTGATGAGATAAAAGGTCTTACAGGAAATGACAGTGAAAGATTAGCTACTCCTAATGTAGCGACTGCGACAACTGCAGATGCAACAGATACTACTACACCAACCGAAGCTCTTGTTGAAGAATATACACTTAGTGATGCATTTGCTGCCTGGGATGGCAGCATCGCTGAAATGTTTATACAGGGTACAGGGGAGGAAAGCTCCCCTTATCTTTTAACTACCGGAAGTGAGCTTGCTTATTTAGCAAGTGAAGTTAATCGTGGTGTGAATTTTGCAGACAGCTATTTTGAACTGGCAAATGATATTGACCTATCCGGTATGGAGTGGACACCTATTGGCTACTATTATGAGGGAGAAGAGGGAAGTGATTTAGTTTATTCCTTTAATGGTCATTTTGACGGAAAGGGATATAAAATCAGTAATTATACTGTTTCTACACTCGAAAATGCTAGGCTGCTTACAGCCTATTCAGATAATAATGTTTGCGGATTGTTTGGAGCAACCTATGGAGCTGTTATAAGCAATCTTACAATTGAAAATGCAGACCTTGAAATTACAAAAGAAGATAATGGAGAAATAATGGCAGGTCTGCTGGCAGGCTGCACTTATGATACAACAATTAGTGATTGTCAGGTAACAGGAACCATTACTGTCACAGCTAATAATCGTATATGTGCAGGAACTGCGATTGGCGCAGCCTACAATACCACATTTTCAGGAGTTTCAGTCTCAGGAGTAATAAGCACTTCATCACTTATGGACGTAAATGATTCCGGAATACTTTGTGGCTTTGCAAAGGAAAGCTCAGCCTCAGACATTACACTTGCAGGTGGAGTTACAGCTAACGGAATTGGAAATGTTTATTGTGGAGGAGCCTTTGGCTATGGAACTGAAATTTCATCAGAAGGAATTTCGGGGGAGGTTTCTGTTACAGCTCTTACGGAAAGTGAAGCTGCTTATGTAATGGCAGGAGGAGCCTTTGGTTATTATGTAACAGGAACAGACAATAACATAAATCTCAAATCCATTATTGATGCAACAGGTACAGATTATCTTTATGCCGGTGGAATTTATGGCTATGCTGATTCAGTAGATGCAGCGGATATTGTGGTCTCAGCTACAATTACAGCTAATGCTGTTGGAGACTCATCTACTGTAAATGCAGGAGGAATAGCAGGCGGAATAAATTCAGGCTCGCTTGCAGGAAACGAAGCAGCCGGAAGTATTTCTTCATCGGCAACAGAAATGAATTATACGGGAGGAATTGCCGGAAATTCAACTTCAACAGAAATCTCATCAATAGATACAGCTGTCAATACCAATGCAACTGCAACTGACAGTGCTTCAGCTATTGTAATGTGTGGTGGTATCTGCGGAAGTAATACGGATGGAAAGGTCAGTGCAATTAATGCATCAGGCTCAGTTACGGCAACATCTTCCTTTGATGTTTATTCGGGAGGAGCCTTTGGTTACATTAGCGGAGGAGCTTATGAAACAATTGCAGCTACCGGAGATATGACAAGCACAAGCATTGATGGAGTAAGTGCAGGTGGAATAGTAGGTTATCAGTCAGGAACCGTAACAATGACTGATTGCACCGGCTCAAAAAACAGAACAAATGACGGAAAAAATGTCTACGATTCAGATACAGCTGCAATTATAAAGTAGCTTTGAAGGCTTGAGCAAGTTAAGAAGCGGACCTGGAATATCCGCTTTGATATTAACTGCCTGCAGCTTATACTGTTGCTGCTTTGATAAGCTTATATAATTAAAAGGTGATAAATATGGAAAATATTACAGCCTATAAGGGACGTACCTATGAAGAGGACTATAATGAAATCTGTCGACTTGAGGCAGAAGTCGGTGTCCTTGAAAAAAAGAAGAATGATTACCGGAGAATTGCCCAAGGTGCAGAGAATGAATTTAATGAGGCCTGTAAAAAGCTTGCTGAGTATCAGCTTATACAGGATGAGCTTAATCATTTTACCTGGCGTAAAATAAAGGCTAAGCTTACCTTCAGATATAATAGGGAATATGAAGAAAATAATAATTCCTTAGAGACCGCAAAGAGAACTCTCGGAAATGCAAAATACCGCATGCAGGATGCCAGGGGAAAAGCAAACGATATTCTTAAAGACTTTGAAAAAGCTAAAAAGGATTATAACGAACAACGTGCTTACATGCGAAGGGTTTATACCGAGTTTAACGGCTATGAGCAGAATATCAAAGCGCAAAGGGTGAAGCTTCAAGCTATTATTAAAGAAATAGATGAGGCTATTGCCGCAGTAGATGAGGTTATTGAAATTGCAAAATGTGCCATTGATAAGTTTAAGAGCGCAAAAGCACTTGGCGTGGTTGATATGCTTTTTGAGGACAGCTTTTTAGTAGATGTTGTTAAATATAATAAAATAAATAATGCTGAGAGCATGGTTTATACCCTCAACGCGGCAGTGGCACGTATGAATAAGGAGTTGCGTGACGTAAACAGCATGTATACTGTCTATTGTCAGGAATTTAGCACAGGCATGAAATTTGTGGATGTCATATTTGATAATTTCTTCGTTGATGCAGCAGTGCTCAGCAAAATAAATAACAATATATCTTCTCTCAATCAGTTCCTTTCCAATGTAAGAAATATAAGAGAAAATCTTTTGCTTAATAGGAAAGAGGTAATGAAGGATTTAAACGAAGCTGACAAGTGAAAAGTGACTTGTATAAAAACAGAGCCAAATTGAAGGCTCAAAGGACCTAAGGAGAAAATTTATGAAGAAACACACTAAAATATTAGGTGTGTTGGCAATAATTTCTGTAGCTGTGCTTACAGGTTGCGGAAAAGAAAAAAGCAATAATAATATATTTACAATTCCGGATTCCGGTACTGAGAGCGAAGGACTTACGGGAGCTAAGGAAGGTCTTACATATAAAAGCTTCACCTATACTGCAGATTATGACAATAATTGTATAATCATAACTGCCTATTCAGGAAGTGAGGATGATATAAAAATTCCAAGCAGGATAGATGATTTACCTGTTACGACTATTGAGACCGGAGTTTTTAACGGTTGTGAGGCACAAAGTATTACAATTCCTGCTTCTGTAACGGAGCTTTCACCGGACACCTTTGGTACCTGTGCTTATCTTATGGAAATAAAGGTGGCAGACGGAAGCACTCATTTTGTTGCAGAAGATGGAGTCCTGTTTAACAAGGACAAAACACAGCTTATTTTTTATCCGGCGGGTAAGACAGAATCAACATATATAGTGCCGGATTCGGTGACGGAAATATTGCCAAAGGCATTTTATAATGCGGCTAACATAACTGAAATTACACTGGGCAGCGGCATAACCTCATTAAAGGATTATACCTTTTACACCTGTGCCGGGCTTAGCAAACTAAATCTTAATAAAGAGCTCTCAGCCTATGCCAGTCTGACCGCTTTTTGTTGTAAAAATTTAAAAAGCATTACCGTTGAGGATGGAAGCAGTTCATTTAAGAGCTCAGGTGGTGTACTTTATAATGTAGGGCAGACGAGACTGATAAGCTTTCCAACCGGTCTTCCTGCTGAAGAATATCAGCTTCCTGAAACAGTTACGGAAATTGGTTCTTATGCATTTTATAATAATGCAGGCCTGACTACGGTAACTTTTCCGGAAAAACTTGAAACGATAGGAAGAAATGCTTTTTCCTATTCTTCAATAACCTCGCTTGAGCTTCCGGAGACGGTAACAACGTTAGGTGAGGATGCATTTTCAAGCTGCACTTCACTAACGGATATTACTTTAAATGAATCGCTTGAAGCAATAGGAAGCAGAGCTTTTTATGGCTGCACCGCACTAAAGGAAATTTATATTCCTGATTCTGTAACTACTGTTGGAGACAGTCTGTTTCTCTCCTGCAGTTCATTGGAAAGTGTGACAGGCGGTTTAAATATTTCTTCAATTCCTGACTATATGTTTGCAGACTGTGAAGCCTTGACCGTAGCAGAACCGGGAGCTAAGGCCTTATCAGTCGGAGCTTATGCCTATTATTCATGCCTTGAACTGACGGAGGCTGAAATACCGGATAAGGCATTGTCAATTGGAGAACATGCCTATGACAGCGTTACGAAGGTGACAAGCATTACAATTCCTAGTGGAGTTACAGAAATAGGTGATTGTGCTTTTGCAAATATGACAGGAATTACAGAAGCAGTTATTCCTGATTCAGTGACAAATGTGGGAGAAGGAGTCTTTTATGGCTGTACTTCTCTAAAAAGCGCCAAGGTGGGAAATGGAGTCACTAATATAGATGATGATATGTTCTATGGCTGTACTTCCCTAACTAATGTAAAGCTTGGAAGCTCGGTAATGAAAATAGACGATGGAGCTTTTTACAGCTGTACCTCGTTAAAGAAAATAAACATACCGGACACAGTAACGCTAATAAGAGATTATGCTTTTTATAATTGCTCTTCACTTGAAGAGATAGACACAGGTGCATCAGTAAAGAAAATATGCTATGGGGCATTTGCAGAATGTAACTCATTGCAGAAGGTGACTCTTGGCGCAAGGCTTAAAACAATTGAAAAACAGGCATTTTTTGACTGTGCTTCCTTGAGCGAGGTTTCATTAGCGGATGGAGCGGATAGCAAAAATATTTCGATTCATGAATCAAATACAGCTCTTACTAAGCTTTTGAAATGATAAATGTACAGCAAATCTACTAAAATGCATCAGCAGCTTTTGATTATGCTAAAGAGTAATTAACCTGATGGGCCACAAAGTGGCTTTAAGGTTATGAGCAAGTAGCGAAGCGGACCTGGAATATCCGCTTTGATATATTAATCTTTGATAGATTGAAATAAGAGGAAGGAAAAAAATCATGACAGCAAAAGTTAGAAACAACGAAACAACAGTTTATGGAAAGTATGGAAAGCTCAGAGTTGAGGGAGCTCATCTTGTTGATGAATCAGGTAATCCCGTACAGCTTAAGGGCGTATCAACCCACAATATGAACAGCTTCCCGCAGTTCGTTAATAATGACGCAATTGAGTTTATGGCAGATAACTGGGGAATGGAAATCTTCAGACTTGCAATGTATACAGATTCAGCAGATGGAGATGTAGGCTATACCTCAGGAGATGATGCTCACAGAGCAGAGCTTGAGACAATGATTTTAGAAAGTGTAAAGAAGTGTGCAGAAATTGGAATCTATGCCATGATTGACTGGCATATACTTTTTGATTATAATCCACTTATGCACAAGGCTGAGGCAATTGCTTTCTTCGCAAAAATGTCAGAGACCCTTAAGGACTATGACAATGTAATTTATGAAATCTGTAATGAACCAAACCAGCTTTGTGACTGGAATCAGCTTCTGGAGCTTACCGTAAATCCGGATGGCTCAAAGAAGGGTGAGGATGTATGTACCTGGGAACAGATAAAGACCTATGCCAATGAGGTTATTCCTGTAATCAGAAAAAATGTGCCGGACGCTGTAATTGTCTGTGGAACACCAATCTGGTCACAGAGAGTAGATGAGGCAGCAGACTCACCACTTGAATTTGATAATATAATGTATGCAGCTCATTTCTATGCTTCAACACATAAGCAGGGACTCCGCGACACAATTACTTATGCAATGTCAAAGGGTGCAGCAATTTATGTAACTGAGTATGGAATTACTGATGCTTCAGGGGATGGAGAAATTGATTATGCAGAGACAGATATCTGGATGGATTTCCTTAAGAAGAATTCAATCAGCTATAGCATCTGGAATCTTGCAAACAAGGATGAGGCTTCTTCAATGATTAAGCCTGAATGTTCAAAAATAACCGGCTGGACTGATGATGATCTTTCAGAAAGTGGAAGATGGTTTGCACATCATAACAGCTAATCGCAAAAAAAGGAGAGTAAAAAATGTCAACAATTTGTATCGTAGTAGCTATAGTCATCTACCTTGCAGTGCTTTTATATCTTGGATTTAAGTATGCAAAAAGTAGTAATACCGTAGATGATTATTATCTTGGAGGCCGAAAGCTGGGACCATTGGTAACAGCGATGAGTGCAGAAGCATCGGACATGTCCTCATGGCTTCTTCTCGGACTTCCCGGAGTAGCATACCTTACAGGTGTCTGTGATGCCTTTTGGACAGCAGTCGGACTTGGAATTGGAACTTATCTCAACTGGCTGTTAGAGGCAAAAAGACTGCGTTACTATTCAGAGGTAACAAATTCAGTAACAATTCCTGATTTCTTTGAAAACAGATTTAGGGATAAAAGCCATGTTCTTATGGGCATTTCCGCAATTATAATTGTAATCTTTTTTGTACCATATACAGCCAGCGGATTTGCAGCCTGTGGAAAGCTTTTTTCTTCATTATTTAACATTAATTATTTTACAGCAATGGTAATCTCAGCTGTAGTAATTATAGCTTATACAGCACTTGGTGGCTTCCTTGCAGCATCAACAACCGACTTTATTCAGTCAATAGTAATGACGGTTGCACTTATTGCAGTAGTGTGCTTTGGAGTTTCTACCTGCGGAGGCTTTTCGGCAATTAATGATCATGTATCTACTCTTGACGGATACCTCAGTATTTTCAATACATATGATGCAGAAACAAATTCAGCCGTATCCTATGGCGGAATCATTACAATTATTTCCACACTTGCCTGGGGACTTGGCTATTTTGGAATGCCACACATCCTTCTTAGATTTATGGCTATAGAGGACCCGGGAAAAATTAAGCTTTCACGTCGTGTTGCAACTATTTGGGTATTCATTGCAATGGGAATAGCAATTTTTATTGGAATTATGGCTAATTCAATGTCAAGATATGGAGTTATTGGAACACTTGAAGATCCTGAAAGAGCAATAATAGTTATTGCGCAGAAGATTTCTGAACATGGTATTGCCTTCGGTCTTCTTGCAGGAGTTATCCTTGCCGGAATCCTTGCATGTACCATGTCAACCTGTGATTCACAGCTTCTGGCAGCCTCCTCATCAATTTCTGAAAATATTGTACATGGAGTACTCGGAATTAAAATGGATCAAAAGAAGAAAATGATTCTTGCAAGAGGAACTCTCGTAGTAATTGCAGTAATTGGTGTATTCGTAGCCAGAGATCCGGAATCATCAGTATTTAACATTGTATCCTTTGCATGGGCAGGCTTCGGAGGAGCCTTTGGACCGGTTATGCTTATGGCAATCTTTTGGAGAAGAACCAACAGATATGGTGCCATTGCGGGAATGCTTGGCGGTGGAGCAATGATATTTGTTTGGAAATTCCTCATTAAACCTATGGGTGGTGTATGGGGCATTTATGAGCTCTTACCGGGCTTTTTAGTAGGACTTATACTTTGTGTCGTTGTAAGCCTTTTAACACCTGCACCTGAAAAGGAAATAACAGATGAATTTGATAAGGTTTTAGAGCTTAGCAAACAGAAATAAAACAACTAAGAAATTTCAGAGGGCTTAGTGGTATGATAAAAAGAAAATTGACAGGCCTTGTGACTGCGACCGTTATTGCGGTCGCAGTGTGTGGCTGTGGCGGAAAAAGTGCATCACAGTACAATAAAGAGGGAATGGAATTTTATAACTCCCAGGATTATGACCAGGCAGAGGATTATCTTGCAAAGGCTATTAGCATGGATGAGGACAATGTAACTTATCTGCAGAACTATGCAATGATATTAATTCAGCAGGGCAAGACTGATGAGGCTATTGAAAAATTTGAAGCTACTATCAGCGACAAAAAATCCTCGAAGGCTAAAAAGAATAATAAATATGCCTATCGTGGAATTGGAATGGCTTATATACAGACTCATGAATATGATAAAGCAATTGAAAGCTTTGATAAGGCCCTGGATATCGACGTATGCGAGGAATGGGATACAGATATAACCTATTATAAAGCAAATGCAACGCTTCTTAATGGTGACAAAGATACTGCACTTTCACTTTACTCTGATATTATTGATGCAGATTCAGAAAATTATCTGGCCTATGAATCAAGAGCAGGAATTTATCGCGACCTTGGAAATTATATAAATGCCATTGCAGACTATTACAGTGCCCTGGATTATTGTGAAGGTGATTTTGAGCTTTACATTGGACTTGCGGCCTGTCTAATTGAAAACGGAGAAACCTCCGCAGCTGACGATCAGCTGTTTAATGCAACACTTTTGGATGTTGAAACAGATGAAGATAAATATTATCTCGGAGTAGTTCACTATTATCAGGGCAATTATGAATCTGCAAAGCCGGAAATGGAATATGCCCTTGCAAATGGAATAGAGGATGCGTATTTTTATCTTGCAGAAATGTGCCTAATGGATGAAGAGTATGATGAGGCAATGGAATATTTCGATAAATATACCCAGACTACAGTGGTTACCTCGCCGACGGTTTGTAATGATTTGGCAGTATGCTATATCAATGGTGGAGATTATGAAACTGCTTACGAATGGGTGACTACCGGACTACAATTTTCAACCTCAAGTGTACTAAAACAGCTTAAAAGAAATGAAATCGCCTGCCTCGAAGGACTTGGAGATCTCTCCACAGCATTTGAAAAGCTTACGGATTATGTAGAAGCTTATCCGGATGATGAGGGAGCCGCAAAGGAATATGAATTTTTAAAGGATAGAGTGTAACTGTCAGGCGTTTCAAAATAAATCTTTGAATATAAAGGAAAGCATATGGCTGATATAATAGAAAATAAAGAAGAACCTGAACGTGTAATACTGGTTGCCGTTTCACTTGATGAAAAGCCGGGAAGCAATGACCTTTCGACCAATGCTTCTTTGGATGAATTAGAGGAGCTTGCGGCTACTGCAGGTGCAGTAACTGTTGGAAGACTTATTCAGAACAGAGAAAGTGTACATAACGGAACCTACATAGGAAAAGGTAAGATAGAAGAACTAAGAATTATGGTAGAAGAACTGGATGCGGATGCCATCATTACTGATGATGAGCTGAGTCCTGCTCAGATGAGAAATCTTGAGGATATACTTGGAATCAAGATTTGCGACAGAACTATGATAATTCTTGATATATTTGCTAAGCATGCTGTTACAAGGGAAGGAAAGATTCAGGTAGAGCTTGCACAGCTTCGCTATTCACTTCAAAGACTTACAGGTAAGGGAATAGCAATGAGCAGACTCGGTGGCGGAATAGGCACCAGAGGTCCGGGCGAGAAAAAGCTGGAGCAGGATAGAAGACTCATAAGAGACAGAATCTCAAGGCTCAAGGGCGAGCTTACCGAGATAGTTAAAAATCGAGAGCTTTTACGAAAACAGCGTGAACGTAATCAGATTCCTGTTGTAGCCATTGTAGGTTATACAAATGCAGGAAAATCAACTCTTTTAAATAAACTTACAGATTCAGACATACTTGCGGCAGACATGCTTTTTGCCACACTTGATGCGACAACGAGAAATCTAAAGCTTCCAAGTGGACAGGAGGTTTTATTTACCGATACAGTTGGATTTATTAACAAGCTTCCACACCATCTTGTAGAAGCCTTTCGCTCGACTCTCGAAGAAGCTACTTATGCTGATGTTATTTTACATGTGGTAGATGCCTCGAATCCGGATGCTTTTACCCAGATGGCAGTAGTTTATGAGACACTTGGAAGACTGGGTGCAGATGGAAAACCGATAGTTACGGCATTTAATAAACAGGACAAGACAATTTATGATGATATAAATGGTGGAATTAAGGACTTAAAGGCTGATGTAACTGTTAAAATATCGGCAAAAACCGGCGAAGGACTTGATGAACTAAAAGAAATTATTGAAAAGATATTAAATGACCGTAAGGTCTATATGGAAAGAATAATACCTTATTCTGATGGTGGTTATCTTAACAGCATCAGACGCTTTGGTACAATAGTAAGCGAAGAATATGCAGAGGATGGAGTACATGTAACGGCCTATGTTCCAACGAGGCTTATCTGATTGGAGGACAAAATGAGTGCAGCAGATGATATTTTTATAAAAATGTGCAAGGATATATTGGAAAATGGAACGGATACCCAGGGAGAAAAGGTTAGACCACATTGGGAGGATGGAACCCCTGCCTATACGATAAAGCAGTTTGGCGTTGTAAACCGTTATGACCTTTCAAAGGAATTTCCAGCTCTGACACTCAGACGTACACCAATAAAATCCTGTGTTGATGAGGTTTTGTGGATATGGCAGAAAAAATCTAATAATGTAAATGATTTTGACGGGCATATCTGGGATTCCTGGGCAGATGAGACCGGCTCAATAGGTAAGGCCTATGGTTATCAGATGAGCGTCAAGCATAAATATAAAGAAGGAATGATGGACCAGGTTGACAGAGTTATTTATGACCTGAAGAATAATCCGTATTCCAGAAGAATACTTACTAATATATATGTTCATCAGGATTTATCAGAGATGAATCTCTATCCTTGT
>CAZVBH010000054.1:0-15402 GCA_964625275.1 uncultured Lachnoclostridium sp. | reverse complement strand
GGATTTATCAGAGATGAATCTCTATCCTTGTGCCTACAGCATGACCTTCAATGTAACCAGACCGAAGGATAGCGAAAAGCTTGTGCTTAATACAATCCTTAATCAGCGCTCGCAGGATGTGCTGGCAGCAAATGCCTGGAATGTGGCTCAATATGCTGCACTTACACACATGATTGCACAGTGCTGCGATATGCAGGTTGGACAGTTTGTTCATGTGATTGCAGATGCACATATTTATGACAGACATGTAGATGTAATTAAAGAACTGATATCAAGACCGACATATCCGGCACCGGATTTTTGGATGAATCCTGAAATTAAAGATTTTTACAAATTTACAAAACAGGATTTTAGATTGGATAATTATCAGTACGGACCGGCAGTTGAAAAAATACCGGTTGCAATTTAATAAATTAAATAAGAGGTGAAGTATGAACATAATAGCGGCAGTAAGCAAGGATTGGGGAATCGGAAAGGGTGATGAGCTTTTATTTCACATCCCTGAGGATATGAAATTTTTCAGAAGCATGACACTTGGCAAGATAGTAATAATGGGAAGAAAAACCCTGGATTCTTTTCCGGGTGGTGAGCCACTTAAAAATAGAACCAATATAGTAATAACAAGAAATCCGGATTTTAACAGAGAAGGAGTTATTACAGCTCATGATATAGACGAAGCAGTAAGTATTGCAAGAGGTCTTGAGGGCTATACCGAGGAGGACATATTCATAATTGGCGGTGACAGCATTTATGGACAAATGCTCTCATTTGCAGATACGGCTTACATAACAAAAGTAGAGGCTCTAAAAGAAGCAGATGCCTTTTTCCCGGAGCTGGATGATTGTGAAGATTGGAAGCTCGATACCAGAAGCGAAATTAAGGATCATAATGGAATACCATTTTATTTTGCAACCTATGTAAGATTAACCGGTAAACAGTAAAAACATTAATGGTTAGAATGGATTGTATACAATCTTTCGATTATATATTGAATTATTATTTTAATGGGTATATAATGTAGCTTAAGCAAAAACGTAAAAGATTACTTTCAAGTGGAGGTATTTAAAAATGAGTAAAAATATTGATTGGTCAAATCTAGGCTTTGGTTATATGCCAACAGATTACAGATTTGTATCTAACTACAAGAATGGCGCATGGGATGAGGGTGAATTAATTACAGATCCTAATATTGTTCTTAATGAATGTGCCTGCGTATTCCAGTATGCACAGACTGTTTTTGAAGGACTTAAGGCTTATACTACAGTAGATGGACGAGTTGTTACCTTCCGTCCTGACCTCAATGCATCACGTCTTAAGGATTCAGCACACAGACTTATGATGCCTGCTTATGATGAAGATAAGTTCGTAGAAGCAGTTAAAAAAGTTGTAAAAGCTAATATTGATTATGTACCACCTTATGGAAGCGGTGCAACTCTTTATATCAGACCTTACATTATGGGTACAAATTCCGTAATCGGAGTAAAGCCTGCTGATGAATATCAGTTCAGAATTCTTACAACACCTGTTGGACCTTATTTCAAGGGTGGCGCAAAGCCAATTTCCATCAGAGTATCAGATTATGACAGAGCCGCACCTCATGGAACAGGAAATATCAAAGCCGGTCTTAACTATGCAATGAGTCTCTATGCAATTGTAGATGCTCATGAGAAGGGCTATGATGAAAATATGTATCTTGATCCGGGAACCAGAACAAAGATTGAAGAAACTGGTGGAGCAAACTTCATCTTTATTACAAAAGATAACAAGCTTGTTACTCCAAAGTCAGATTCAATTCTTCCATCAATCACACGTCGTTCTCTCATGGTAGTAGCAGAGAAGTACCTCGGTATGGAGGTTGAGCATCGTGAGGTTTACTTTGACGAGCTTAAGGATTTCGTAGAGTGTGGACTTTGTGGAACTGCTGCAGTAATCTCACCTGTAGGACGAATCAATGACCATGGTAAGGATATTTTCCTTCCAAGTGGCATGGAAGAGATGGGACCTGTATGTACAAAGCTTCGTGAAACACTTACAGGAATCCAGATGGGAACAGTTGAAGCACCTGAAGGCTGGATTGTAGAAATCTAAAATTGTATAATAATAAAATTGTATAAATGAAAATTCTATAAATAAAAAACAAAAACCTCTGTTAATTATAGCAGAGGTTTTTTGTTTCCTTATTTGTTTAGGTATCGTCCGTATAATCCCACAGCGTTGCTAAAGTATCTTCACTCCAGCTATAATCTGTCATATAGGAATTATGGAAAGCCTGCTTATATTTTGGATTACCGTCAAGCAGCTCATAGTAATCACAGGTAAGTAAAGAGGTATCAATGCTCCTTACGCCATTGTGGTTAATAATTATATCCTCGATGCTGTATTTTTCGAGGGTACGCTTCAGTCCCATGGCGAGCTTACGGTATCGTGCAGAGGTATGCTCATCGGCCGGCTCATCCTCCCAAAGATAGGTAATTGCTTCCGAAGGAGAAAGTGTGCCGCCATTACGGTCAATAAGAAGGGCTAAGAGCTCCTTCTCCTTTGCACTTGAGAAGGTAATAGGTTTATTGTCTACAAAGACATCAAAATGTCCAAAGGTTCTTACAAAAATCTTCGAATTTCGCGAATCCTTCTCCGATTCCGGAAGTGGAATCTGGGTACACCAAATGAGATAAAGAGTACGATTATCACGATGGTAGGTCTTACTGGTAAGCTGGAACTGGAACGCATCCGGAACGGTTCGACTCCAAAGGTAGTGCGGAGTACCGGAAACTAATTTATTCCAGTCATCGTCAGTCATGCCCGCAGAATCAAGACACTCCTTAAGAGTAGGCTGCTTACTTCTGTGAGGACCAAGCTCCGAATCCAGACCAAGGAAAAGAAGAACTCTCGAAGTACCATAGAGAAGATGGGCACCCTCAGGACCTTCATCAATCATAAACATACCAAGATTGTTCTTATCTATGGTAGTAAGAGTATCCATCCAGTCATAGAAGGAATGGAGAGTCTCACTTTCTAAATCAGTACTTCCTTTATAAGTAAGATTCGTTATATTTCTGCAGCAAAGCATTACATTGCTTTCATCCAGACGAACAGCAATGGCAAGACATCTGAAAAGACCATCCGGCAGATTAACATGATAGTCAGCCTGAAGAAGAGCCCTGCCCTCCCAGTCATCATTAGGATTACTAATCTGCTTCAAGTATTCCTCCATCATGGATTTATCATCCTCAATGATATAGTTGTCGATGAAAAATCTCACAGCATTTTCAATGGTCATCTTAACACCAAAGAGAGAGCTGATTGGAGATTCATCAAGCACATGTATCAGCTCGGCTACATTATCCGAAGTATTTAAATTAAAAATTGCATTGTAGGAACGTTTTAGTACAGGAAAAAATGAGGTGTCCTGAATAGGTTTATGCAGGTCAACCTCTTCGACCTGACGGTAGAAAATAGCATATTCGGTCGTACCTTCATTTGTCTGAATGGTACTGGCCCAGCCTTTAAAACGAACGAGGCTTCCGTCATTACGGTGCACATGGTGGTCGATTGCTATCGGTTTTGAGGAATGCTCTGCCTCTTCAAGATAGAGACGAAATTTAGTTCTTTCCTCAAAAGGAAGCATAAAATAGATATTTTCTCTCGCATAATTCTCCCAAGCGCCATCAGATTCATTGACACAGAGATAGTTACGCAAAAATTCATTCATATAAGTAATTCTTGGAAATTTTTCACAGGAGCATTGCAAGTATCCATAAGGAAGTACTCCGGACAAAATCTCACCAAAGGATTTTTGCTTTTCAGCCTTTGGAACCTCGGAGAGAACGGAAAAGGCATACATCTTGCCATCCTCCAGACGCTTCGAGGTAGAAGTGTCCAAGACATTAATTAATTTACCGTCCTTCTTCCTTAATTTATACTGAAGGTTCAGCGTCTGCTCTTTTGAAGCGAGAGCATCGAGATAGTGAATTAATCGCGTCTTCTCCTGCTTTGGTACTAGAAAAGTTGGATCTTCTTTAAAATTCAACTGGAGCTCGAGATGTGAAAATCCGAGCAGGTTACAAAGATTTTGACTGGCATAGTCAACGTGATAGGGTTTCTCAAGACAGATACAATGGTAACCGCTAAAGCAATCCTCGAAAATTTGCAGTCTTTCCGGATCGATGCCAATCAAAGCTGGCAAGTCAGATGACATAAAATTCCTCCTCAAAAATTTTATTTTTAAAACAACTGCTCTTTGTATACAATATCCCTACTTGTATCATAAACAATTCTAAGAATAAATGCAATCGTCAAAATGCATTTTTTTTTTTTTCTGGTTTTTTTGCGATTTTTTTTGATTTTTTTTGAAATTTTCAAAAAAAGAACGAAAATTTACGTTAATGAGCACCAAATTCGTACTTATTTGGAACGATTCGAGAACAAGCAAGGAACGGCGATATTGTATAGTATACGCAGAAGTTCAGAAGAAACCGACGAACGGACTCTGGACTCGTGTGATAAATAATTAGGAATAGGACAATAAAAAAACAGGGAAGGAGATGTTAATTAGTGTGTAGGGAGAGCCAGATACAGGAAATGGATCAGGAGCAGCCTCAGACACAGGACACACAACAGGCACAGGACACATTTAAATATAAAGAGACTGTCCTGAAGTTCATTATGAAGCTGTCTCTGGTACTCCTTATAATATGGTTTGTTTTCAACTACGTCTTCGGAATACGTCAGGTCTCAGGCCTGACAATGTATCCAAGTCTTGAAGACGGAGACCTGGTTGTTTATTACAGACTGGAGGATAGCTACCAAATCGGAGATGTTGTTACCTTTAAAATAGATGACTACACCTTCTATGCAAGAATAGTTGCACAGGGAGGCGATGTGGTAGATGTCACCGATGACGGAGAGCTAATCGTAAACGGCAATGTACAACAGGAGGATGTCTTCTATCCGACTGAACCCCAGGCAGGAGATGTCACTTACCCATGCACAGTCGAGGACGGAAGCTACTTCGTACTATGCGACTACCGAACAGTCGGTTTTGACAGCAGAACCTATGGCACAATTTCAGAGGATGATTTTGACGGAAAGCTGATATCAGTCTTTCGACGTCGAGAAATTTGAAATGGGACCATAGGCGTTACTGAAGAAATTTGACAAAGGATTGAATTTTGAAAGGACGTTAATTATGAAAAAGAAATTTAATAAGGTTGTATCCTTAGCCCTTGCCTCCGTAATGGCAATGGGATTGTTTACAACAGTAAACTTAGGAAGCACTACAGCAAAGGCTGAAGAAGCTAAAGGACCATATACAGAAATTGCAGTTACCAAAAATGTATATGTTAAAGAAAAAGGCACAAGCATTCCGGAAAAGACATTTACCATCACCATGGAGCCAGCTACGACAGCAGATTTGACAAATGATGATGGTACAGCAAAGACAGATGCAAACAGCAACAAGCTTGAAATAGGACCGGCATTAACTACGGAAAGCATTGATTTTGAATTTAATTCATTGAGTGACACTAGTAAAGGTTATGCTACTCAGACAGATAATTTCAAATTTGACTTTGTAGTACCTACAGGCAGCACATCAGCTTTTGATCACACAGGTGTTTATCGTTATATTGTTAAGGAAGAAATTCCAAGTGATGCTAACAAGACGACGGATTCTGGTAATAAGTCAAATGGTTATGTTACATATGATACTACGGAATATACTCTTGATCTTTATGTAAATCAGGATAGCACTGGTAAATATGTGGTTGACAATTATGTTCTTAATAACGGCTCACTTGAAAAACCAAAGGGACTTATTTTTGACAATGCAGTAAATTGTTCAGAACTTACAATCAGTAAAACTGTAGAAGGTACTGAGTATAAGCAGGGTGAAGAGTATGAATTTAGAATTTTGATTCCTGTTGGTGGTACAACTATTACTCTTACCGATAAATCAAAGTTTATTGGAAAAATTTATGATGCAAATGGTAATCAGGTTACAGGCAGAGATTACATGGAATCAAATGGAGATGTTGTAATTAAAGTAGCTGGTAGTGACATTACAGCCGATATGAAGACATATGGAACTAAATTTACACTTAAGGCTGGTGAAGAGCTTGTAATTTACGGAGTTCCAGTATCAATGGTTTACAAGGTTCAAGAATTTGTTGATGAAAAAGAAGGTTATACAACAACAATTGACTATACAGAAACAGGTTCTTTTAGCACTGAAACAGCACCTAAGACAGATACAGGCAAAAAAACAGTTAGTGGTGACACATTAAGTGGAACTATAAATACAAGTGTAAATACTGTTGAATTTTTAAACTCAAGAGAGATTAACACTCCTACAGGTTTAAATATTGACTTCCTCCCTTATGCACTTGTATTACTCGTAGCAGTTTGTGGAAGCATCCTCTTCATAATCGCTAAGAAGAGAAAGCAGTGATAATAAGCAATGATTAGTGTGTGGAAAGGAGCAGCCTGGCTGACTAAGGTCTGTGACCGGCTGCTGAATATGGCAATCTTTATAGCTCTTATTGCAGCTCTGCTTTATGGAGGCTTTGGAGTGTGGGATACCTACAAAATATACGAAGGTGCAACACTTGACTCTGAGCTTTTAAAGTACAAGCCGACGGACTCAGGCAAGGATACTCCGAACCCCACACTCTCTGATATGCAAAAAATCAACCCCGATGTCTGTGCCTGGCTAACGGTAGACGATACAAATATTGATTATCCTGTTGTACAGGGTGAAACAAATGTCGAATATCTTAACCAGGCTATAGACAAAAGCTTTTCGTTATCAGGCAGCATTTTTCTGGATTACAGAAACGCCTTCGATTTTTCAGACCGTTATACCTTAATTTACGGTCATCATATGGAGGGCGAGGTAATGTTTGGTGAGCTTCCGTACTTCCTGGAAGATGATTATTTTGAAACTCATCAGACAGGAGTAGTCTTTACTCCGGCTCATACATATCATATTACCTGGTTTGCATGTCTGGAAACGGATGCCTATGATAATTATATTTACGATCCGACAGTCTATGGAAGTGATGAAAAGATTTCTGAACTTCTTGTATATCTGAAAAAAAATTCAACACAGTACAGAGACATCGGCGTAGATGAAACAGACAGAGTGGTGGCACTTTCTACTTGTGCCGCAGCTGCCACAAATGGCAGAGTTATATTAGTTGGTCGAATATCCTAAGAGGAGTAGTAAAGTAGGAAGGAGGTTTTTCGACCATTATGAATAAACTGAAAAAACATAACAAAAAAATAAGAAAACGAGCAATAGGCGTGGGAACTGCATTCATACTCCTTGCAGGTGGTCTTACGGGATTCGCCTTTGCAGAGGATGATGCAGACACATACGATGCGCATAACGGAAAATGTGCAAGAGTAAATTTCGAGGTTGACCTGGAATTTGATGGCGAGTTACCTGATGAAGAAACCTATTTCACAGTTATTTGTGATAATCAGGGAGATGCACCGGAGCCTGCCTTTGACGAGATTAAAATTCCGGGCGAAGGCGTGGAAGAATTCGGAACCATCGAATTTACGGAGCCCGGTGAGTATATTTACAAAATTTACGAGCTTGATGAAGGAATTGAACCATACATATATGATGATACGGTCTATACAATTGATGTAGACGTTGATTATGATAACAAAGGTCAGCTATATGCCACATATGCAGCATTTAGCGGAGATGTCAAGGAGAGCGCTATTATGTTCATTAATATGCTCGACGATGACTATCTGATCGAGGAGAACCCAACTCCAGAGGTACCTGAACCATCTGATACACCGGAACCTTCTGAAGAACCAAATCCTTCAGAAGAGGTGACAGAGACACCGGAACCAACAAGTACACCTGTACCAACAGAAACACCGGTTCCAACAGATGAGCCAAATCCTTCGGAGATTGCTACTCCTACTGAAAAACCTGTTTCTCCTGAATTAACTCCGAATCCAACGGAGTCTACAAGCAACGGCAGCAGTCCTGTTCCTACCTCAAATAAATCCAGTACCATCACTTCTCCTAAAACCGGTGATGATACAAACAATATTCCCTGGGTTGTTCTGTTGCTTGTAGGTTTTACAGGAGCGGGTGCATGCCTGTGGTATTTAAACATAAAGAACAAAAGGAATCAGAGTGAAGAAGAGGAAGAGCAGTAGGAATGGGTAAAAAAAAGGGAAGGCTTCCATTAATAGTACTGTTGATATTCTTTATCGGACTGATAGGATATGCAAACTATAGAATTTACCTGACACTTGCTGAGTATCATGAAGCCGATGAAGCATATGAAAAGCTGGCAGGCTTTGTGATAACAGATTACAGTCCGGAGGATAAAACACCGGATTTCAGAAGGCTTGTTTCAGGAATCACTGAAAAGGATGCATATGTATATGTCAACAGAAGCACTGTATTGGAACCGATTTATATCCCTGATTTAACAGTGGATTTTGAAGCCCTTAGGCAGATAAATGAAGCTGCAACAGCCTGGCTCTATTGTCCGGATACCGTTATTGATTATCCGGTAATGGCAGCCGAGGATTATACCTATTACCTCCACCATCTGCCTGATGGAACGGAAAATAAAAATGGTTCCTTGTTCTTGGATTACAATTGTGAGCCTGATTACTCAGGAGACTTATCTGTAATATATGGTCACTGTATGAAAACAGGCAGTATGTTTGGAACTCTTTCGAGATATAAAAAACAGTCGTATTTCGATGAACATCCTTACCTTTATCTTTACACGAAGGAGCAGAATTACCGTATAGCCCTTATATATGGAGCTGTGGTACCTGCAAAGACGTGGATTGAAAATGATTATATTTTTGACAGGGATGCGCTTTTGGAATACGCAAAGGAGAATACGACTTTTACAAGCTCTGTTAAATATTCAGAAGAAGACAGGCTGATCGTATTATCCACCTGCAGCTATGAATACACAGATGCACGATATTTCGTAATCGGTGTGCTCCAGCCGCAGCAATGAATTAGCTAGATTGCAATTAACATACCCCTCAAAAAACCTCCGGCATCAAAATCTTGTGGTGACCGGAGGTTTTTCCTTTTCGTTCCACTCTGGTTTAAGTGAAAAAACGGTGTCGAACATATAATGGTCATGCCAAGTGTGCAGGGGACCCGTCTGCCTTCGGCATCCACCCTGATACACTGTGGCATGAGCATATATGTTCTCCACCTGAATTTGGGTTATTGACACGGTGCCATTTAGACTTTCAAAAGGAAATAAGGGATTTTAGGATATGAGCATGGTGCCTTAAATAAAACAAGAAAAAATGAAATTTCGAACGAATGAGGAACGAAAAAGTCATACTGCGAGACTTTAAGTAGAATTAATTTGGAATGCCCTGTGTGTAAAATATAGTTAAAGAATTAAAAACACCTACCTGCTTTGATTTAGTAATTATTGACGGAATTACAATGCGGAAAGATGAAATGAAAAAGAAATAGGAAATTGTAATAATTAGGATAGGAGTGCTTCATAGCGAGTAACTAAAGCACAAAAGGAGGACTCGAATGAATATACAAATGCAGCTTGCGGGACTGGGTGTTTTAATTCTTTTGCTGCTATCGTACATTAAGCGTAGGCAGGTCGGTCTGTTCACTGAAATTTATTTTAGGCGAACTCTTCTGATTACAATTGCAAACGTTCTTGTGGACATAGCTTCAGTTGTGGCAATCAACCATCAGGATTGCATACCTGCCTGGCTTTGCCTTGGATTATGCAGAACCTATCTGGCTTTATTGATTTGGACAGGCTGCTTTGGTCTCTTGTATATATGTCAGGACATATATACGGGACGGTCGAGAATAAGTGTTCAGACACTGTTTGGTTCAATGGCCGTCATTGGTACTTTACTTGTTTATCTCCTTCCGATTTCCATTTATAGGAATGGCCGGATTGTTTATACGGAGGGAGTAAGCGTTTATGTTACATATGCTTTTTGCATATACTTTTTGATTCTTACTCTTTCGGTTGCGATATTTAATCGCCGTCGCATGAACAGGATAAGGGTCGAGGCAGTTATCTGCTGGAATGTACTTTGGATAGCTGCAGCCACGATACAGTTTTTCTTCAATGGAATTTTGCTAGTGGGATATGCAAGCAGTCTTGGAATGATGATTCTCTATTTCAAGCTGGAAAATCCGGATGCGGCACTTGATCGTGAAACCGGTGTATTTAACTCTCATGTGTTTTATATGTATCTTAAGCAGATGTTTGACCGTGGAAAAAGCGTTTCAATTATGATGATAAGCATTGACCAGAGATTTCTTGACAAATCAGCTGTCGATGAGGAACGTGTGCTTGACATAATAGACTATCTGAGACAGTTCGAGGGCGTTAAGGTATTTAAGGGCGTCAACTGTGACTTCGTGCTTATGTTTGAAAAAAAGGAATTCTTTGAGGATTCCAAGAATCAGATTATTCAGCGTTTTCATGATGATTGGAATGGAATGACCTATGAGCCTCTTTTCTTAAGCATTGCGGATTCACAGATAGCAGAGTCGTCAGATGAAATTTATCATCTGATAAGATATTTCAAGCAGCATTACAACATGCTCAATGCACATAAGCTTGTTGAAATAGATCGTGGCATGGTTGAGGAAAGACGTAAGTATGCAGCCATGGTAAAGGCAATAGGCGATGCCTTACGCGAGGATAGGGTTGAGGTATTTTACCAGCCTATCTACAATGTTAAGAAAAACAGATTCGTCTCGGCTGAAGCTCTTGTCCGTATAAGAAATCTGGATGGTACCCTGATACAGCCCGGTGAGTTCATACCGGTTGCTGAAAGCACAGGCATTATTTCACAGCTTGGTGAACGTGTTTTTGAAAAGGTATGTCAGTTTATCACAGAGCAGAAGATTTGGGAAATAGGAATTGAATATATCGAAATTAACCTTTCGGTACATCAGTGCGAATCCCATAGTCTTGCAAGAAGATATCTGGCAATTATGAATAAATACGGGGTTGACCCTACAATGATAAATTTTGAAATTACCGAGAGTGGTACTATTCAGACCAAAGCGCTTTTTATGAACAACATGAAGAGTCTTATGGACAGTGGCGCGACCTTCACTCTGGATGATTTTGGAAATGGCGAGTCAAACCTGAACTATATCGTCGACATGCCGGTTGAAATTGTAAAATTTGACCGCTACATGACAAAGGCCTACTTTGAAAAATCAAGAGGCAAGGTAGTCATGGAGACAACTACCGATATGATTCTTAAGCTTGGTCTAAAGATTGTGTCCGAAGGTGTTGAAACAGCTGAGCAGCTTGAAACAGTCAAGAGCCTTGGAGTTCAGTACATACAGGGCTATTACTTCTCAAGACCGCTCCCACAGGAAGCCTTTCTGGGATTTATTCGTGAGTGGGCAGGCTAAAAAAGTGATGTGCTATAAGCTTACAATGCTCTTTATCTCAGCAGTTACTGAGTGTACAGGCTAAAAAAGTAATGTGTCATAAGTGTACAGGTTAAAAAGTAATTCGCTATAAGTGTATAGGCTAAAAAAAGTAATTCGCTATAAGGGCATTGCATAGAAGTGGAAGCAGTTAAGGATAGGTGTACTGGGGTTTATAGAAAATATGGAATCGCAGGCGACAAAAATGGACATTAAGGAGTTAGAGAAGGCGGGCTTTGACCCTAAAAAAAGTATTGAAAGGATTGGAAGCACAGAAATTTATGAAAAGCTTATGAAGACCTTTGTGCGTGAGACCGGTCTCAATCTCATTATGATTGAAGATGCGGTAAGTACTGGAGATTACAATGAATGTTATCGGCTGGCACATACAATAAAGGGCTCAGCGGCTACAATTGGTCATGACGGAATAGAGCTTCACTCCACCGGCATGGAAAGCGAAGTCAGAAAGCTTCTGAAAGAAATGCAGATTTTAGAGGATTCTGAAAGAATGGAGTTTTGTGGTGAGGAAAGCCAGAAAATCAGACTGGTGGGCTCTTCACCAAGAAAAAATACATCACAAACCCAACAAAGTGATGTAGTGGACGATTTCCGGGAGGAGGCCAAGGAAAAATATGCCAGAGAAAAGTTCATGAAGGAGCATATAAAAGCACTTCATCGGGAAATCGAAATAAAACAGCTTAAACTGGAGAAAGACGTATCTCAGTATGTAAAATACTGCTCCAAGGTACTTAATAAAATTTCTCCGTTTTAATATTTCTTCCTTCTAAATAAAATTTTGTAACGCAAAAAAGCGAGTCACTCCCCCCGACTCGCTTTTTTGTTTATATTTGAGATAATGCTTTTCACAAAGTTAATAGTTTGCACAAACTTTGTAATGAATGTTTTTTTAGTTTACATCATCTACATCTACTATTCTCGTACATGCAAGTGCAAGTGCACCCGGTCCGATGTGGCAGGATACTGACAATGAAAGAGGATTGATTAGAAAATCAGTAAAATCATAGTCAGGAAATTCCGGCTTTAATTCTTCAAGATATTCCAGGGCTGCATCCTTCTCACCGGTATAAGCCATTGCAAGCTTAATACGTCCGTTTTTATAATATTCTGCAAAACGTCCTGTGATATCTTTTTTAATTGCATTAATCATTTCTTTTTTGGCAGATTTCATGCCTCGGCTCTTTGCATACTGGTCAAGCTTTCCACCCTGAATCTGAAGCACCGGCTTGATATTTAAGATTGTAGCAATTCCGGCAGCGGCAGGAGTAACACGACCGCCCTTCTTGAGGTAGGTCATTGTGTCAACTGTAATATAGATTCCTGAATCAAGCTTTGTTCTTGTAAGTACATTGAAAATCTTTGCAGCATTAAGACCTGCATCGGCGAGCTTCTTTGCTTCGAGTGCAGCCTGGCGCTGAGTGATTGATATACGCTGATTGTTGACTACGAAAACCTTTCCTTCATAGGCATCATCACGAGCAAGCATCATTGCTGTTTCACATGTGCTTGATAAACCACTCGACATTGGCATATGTATGATTTCATCATATTCCTCTAAAAGCTTGTCCCATAAATCAGTCACCTCAGCCGGAGCAGGCTGTGAGGTATTCACATCTACGCCCTGTGCAAGAAATTCATAGAATTCCTTCTGACTCATTGTGACATCCTCCAGATAAAGCTTTTCATTTATGTAAAAAGGCATTGGAATAACATAGATTCCGTACTGCTTTGCTTCTTCCTGTGAAATTCCACTGTTACTGTCTGTAATAACTGCTACGCTCATGGTACCTCCTAAAAACGGTATAGTCCGTAAAACAAAATCAAAAATCTACAAAAGTATACCATATAGTTAAATAAAAGTCCAGTACACAATATATTGTGACTCCCATCTTTAATATGCTATACGAGTAGAATGGTATTTTTTCGGCATTTTTTGAAAAATGGCAGGATGAGTTTTACTGCCCTTAAGGCCAGTAAACCACAATATTTAGTGCCCACAAGAAAAAAAGTATCAAAATGTTGAAATTGGTACTTGCCGAATTGGGAAAATGTGCTATAATGATTCACGTACCGTAAATTTTACTTACAGATAAAAAAGACACTAAATATAGTAATGTTTTAAGTACCGCGAATTTTAAATAAATATCAGAAAATTTTTTTAGGGGTGACAGAAATGAAAATCATCAAAAGAAGTGGAGCAGAGGCTAATTTTGACATCAGCAAAATTGTTGAAGCCATTCGTAAAGCAAACAATAGTGTAAAGGATTCAGAAAAGCTTTCGGAGAAAGAAATTGAGGCTATTGCAGATAAGGTAGAAAGAAACTGTTCAGAGATGAGCAGATCTGCCAATGTAGAGGAAATTCAGGATATGGTTGAGAACCAGCTTATGAAGTATCAGGCCTATACCATTGCCCGTAACTACATTACCTACAGATATAAAAGAGCTCTCATTCGTAAGACAAATTCAACTGATGAACAGATTTTAAGTCTCCTCGAATGTAACAATGAAGAGGTTAAGCAGGAAAACTCTAATAAAAATCCTACCGTAAACAGCGTTCAGCGTGACTATATGGCAGGCGAGGTCTCAAAGGACATCACAAAGAGATTTTTGCTCCCTAATGACATTACTGAGGCTCATGAAAAAGGAATAATTCATTTCCATGATGCAGACTACTTTGCACAGCATATGCATAACTGCTGTCTTGTAAATCTCGAGGATATGCTCCAGAACGGAACTGTTATCAGCGAGACAATGATTGAAAAGCCAAAGAGCTTCTCAACAGCCTGCAACATTGCCACACAGAGTATTGCCCAGATTGCATCCTCACAGTATGGCGGTCAGAGTGTCTCACTTGCCCATCTTGCACCTTTCGTTCAGATAAGTCGTGAGAAGATTAGAAAGAATGTAAGAAAGGAAATGGAGGCAATCGGAAAGAATTTCACTGAAGAGGAAATTAACAGCGTTGCTGAAATTCGTGTAAGAGAAGAAATTAATCGTGGTGTTCAGATGATTCAGTACCAGGTAATCACTCTCATGACCACCAACGGACAGGCACCTTTCGTTACGGTATTCATGTATCTTGATGAGGTTCCTGAAGGACAGACAAGAGATGACCTTGCTCTTATTATCGAGGAAATGCTTAATCAGAGAATTGTAGGCGTTAAAAATGAAAAAGGCATTTATATTACACCTGCCTTCCCTAAGCTTATATACGTCCTTGAAGAGGACAATATCCATAAGGACAGCAAATATTGGTATCTGACAGAGCTTGCTGCTAAGTGTACTGCAAAGCGTATGGTACCTGATTACATCTCAGAGAAGATTATGAAGCAGCTCAAAGAGGGTAACTGCTACACATGTATGGGCTGCCGTTCCTTCCTTACTGTTTACAAGGATGAAAATGATAAATACAAATTCTATGGTCGTTTCAATCAGGGTGTTGTAACACTTAATCTTGTAGACGTAGCCTGCTCTTCAGAAAGAGATATGGATAAATTCTGGCAGATTCTTGACGAAAGACTTGATCTCTGCCGTAGAGCACTTATGTGCAGACACAACAGATTAAAGGGTACACCTTCAGACGTGGCTCCAATCCTTTGGCAGCATGGCGCACTTGCAAGACTTAAGAAGGGTGAGACAATTGACAAGCTCCTTTATGGCGGCTATTCAACAATTTCCCTTGGCTATGCAGGTCTTTGCGAATGTACAAGATATATGACAGGAAAGTCTCACACAGACCCGGAGGGCACACCATTTGCACTTGAGGTAATGAAGAAGCTCAATGCAGCCTGTGCTAAGTGGAGAAAAGAGACAAATATTGACTTCTCACTTTATGGAACTCCACTTGAGTCCACTACATATAAATTTGCAAAGAATCTCCAGAAGAGATTTGGAATTATACCTGGAGTTACAGATAAGAACTACATCACAAACAGCTATC
>CAZVBH010000053.1:0-15837 GCA_964625275.1 uncultured Lachnoclostridium sp. | reverse complement strand
AAATAAGTTGTGTCGCCGTACCTTGTTCCCTCAGTACCGGCTTTAATAAGTAGTATATAGTTGTGTCGCCGTACCTTGTTCCCTCAGTTTAACATTTAATAAAAACTACCGTAGAACAACTGGGGACACAATCGTTTTTACGGTCGTAAGACCGGAAAATAAGTTGTGTCGCCGTACCTTGTTCCCTCAGTACAATATTTAATAAAAACTACCGTAGAACAACTGGGGACACAATCGTTTTTACGGTCGTAAGACCGGAAAATAAGTTGTGTCGCCGTACCCTGTTCCCTCAGTACAACATTTAATAAATAGTATATTAGCATAATAACCTAAATTCGCGATATGATATAAGAAAAGCCTAATGCCCGAAATTAAATCATATCAAAAGAAAAAGCTCCTTGTCCTAATTGCTATTGTCCTACTTCTTCTAACCGGCCTTCTCTTTAGAGTAATCTGGTTAGTTGAAACCGGAGAAAATTTTAATAGAAAAGCCATCGCAGTGGAGCAGCGAGAGCGAAGCGTTAAAGCAGAGCGTGGTACGATATATGACAGAAATGGAATCGTGCTAGCTGACAATCTGCAGGTATGTACAATATCGGTCATTCATTCCCAGGTGACAGACTCCGAGACTGCAGCAAAAAGTCTTGCCGAATTGCTGGATATGACTTACGAAGATTTATTGGAGAAAATAAATAAAAATACTTCAATAGAAATAATAAAGACTAATGTTTCAAAGGAGCTTGGCGAGAAAATTAAAGCCTTGAAGCTTGATGGAATTAAGGTTGATACAGACTACCTCAGGTACTATCCGTATCCGACAATCATGTCAAAGCTCTTAGGCTTTACAGGTTCTGAAAATCAGGGAATAGTCGGACTTGAGGTTTACTATAATGAGCTTCTTAGTGGCGAGGATGGAACAATTTATACCTATACCGATGCCAGAGGAATAGAGCTAGATACAGCAGAGGAAACAAGAAAGGAAGCGGTCAAAGGCGATAGCCTTTATTTGACAATAGACTACAATATTCAAAAATACATAAATTCTGTAGCAGAAGATACGCTTCTTGCAACAGGAAGCAAAACAGTGAGCATAATAGTAATGAATCCACAAAATGGAGAAATCTATGGCATGACAACAGCTCCGGAATATGATAACGAGAATCCGTTTGTATTGTCTGATGGAACAAAAAGCACTGACATGACACTTCTCAATGAAATGTGGCGAAATCAAATTGTGTCAGACAGTTATGAACCAGGCTCGACCTTCAAGATAATTACTGCAACAGCAGCACTTAGCCTTGGCAGCTGCAGTATTCAGGACAGCTTTAATTGTAGCGGAAGCAGACAGGTCGGAGGACGAACAATTCACTGCCACAAGCTGGCCGGTCATGGAACGGTCACCTTTGCAGATTCACTGGCACAGTCATGTAACTGTGCATTGATGGAAATTGGAAGCCGAGTAGGAGCCAAGGGACTTTACAAATACATGGAAATGCTTGGACTGACAACAAAGACAGGAATAGACCTGCCAGGAGAAGCAACGAGTATTCTCTATAATCTCGAAGCTGTCAACGAAGTTGAACTGGCAACAATGTCCTTTGGACAATCGTTACAGATAACACCCTTGCAGCTGATTAGAGCTGTAAGCTGTGTAATAAATGGAGGAACGCTAATAACGCCACATGTAGGGCTGTCAATTGGTGATTCTAACGGAAATGACTATACCGAGCTAACATATGAAGAAAGCTCGAATATAATAGATAAGCAGATATCCGAAACTATGCAGGAGCTTTTGTTAAATGTAGTTGCAAATGGAACAGGAGCAAATGCCGCAGTTGAAGGCTATCTGATTGGCGGCAAAACAGCAACAAGTGAAAAACTGCCAAGAAGCGAGAACAAATATATAGCCTCATATATAGGCTTTGCACCGGCAGATGAACCAGAGGTACTCATCTTCGTAATGATAGATGAACCACAAGGCGCATACTACGGAGGCACAATAGCAGCCCCGGTAGCTTCAAAAGTATTTGCAAATATACTGCCATACTTAAATTGAGGTATCGCATATATGCATTTATTGTAAAAACTACCGTAGAACAACTGGGGACACAACCGTTTTTACGGTCGTAAGACCGGAAAATAAGTTGTGTCGCCGTACCTTGTTCCCTCAGTACAACATTTAATAAAAACTTAAAAGGAGAAAATCATGGAATGCACAAATAAGAACATCATCATCGCGGGAGCCGGCAAGAGTGGCATTGCAGCTGCAAACCTTCTTGCAGGAGAGAGTGACAACATTATCCTCTATGATGGTAATGAAAATATTGATAAGGATGAATTAAGAGCAAAGCTGCCAACAAACTACAACGGTAGAATAGTTTTAGGCGAGCTTTCTGATGAAGATATTAAAAATGCTGATTATCTCGTAATCAGCCCAGGAGTACCTACAGACCTAGATTTTGTTCAGAAGCTTAAGGCCAATGGCACAATCATTTGGGGCGAGGCTGAGCTAGGCTACAGATGCTCTAAGGGAAAACTTGCAGCAATTACAGGTACAAATGGAAAGACAACAACAACAGCACTTTTAGGCGAAATCATGAGAGCTCAGTATGAAAGTGTATTTGTTGTAGGCAATATTGGAATACCTTACACAGAAATGGCACCTCAGATTACTGAAGACAGTGTAACAGTAGCAGAGATGAGCAGCTTTCAGCTAGAGTCAATAGATGCATTCCATCCACAGGTCAGCATGATTTTAAATATCACTCCTGACCATCTCAACAGACATCATACAATGGAAAATTATGCGCTCGCAAAGGCAAATATCATGGTAAATCAGACACCTGATGAGACCTGTGTCCTCAATTACGAGGATGAGAGAGTACGCGACCTTGCAAAGCTGTCAAAGGCAAAAATAGTATGGTTCTCATCCGCAAGAGAGCTTGAAGAAGGATATTTCCTCAAGGGCGATGAAATAATTTTCAGAGAAGGAGCTATCGATTTTGTAGTATGTACAATTCATGACATGAACATAATAGGACGTCATAACTACGAAAATGCAATGGCAGCCATTGCAGGCGCAAGAGCATTGGGCGTAAATTGGGATAATATCAGAAAAGCATTAAAATCCTTTGTTGCAGTTGAACACAGAATCGAATATACTGCAACAGTAAATGGAGTTAAATATTATAATGACTCAAAGGGTACAAACCCCGATGCATCAATTCAAGCCGTAAAAGCCATGACCACACCAACGATTCTCATCGGCGGAGGCTATGACAAAGGCTCGGAATATGACGAATGGATTGAAAGCTTTGATGGAAAAGTCAGATACCTTCTTCTCATGGGACAGACAGCAGAAAAAATAGCAGAGACCGCAAAGAAGCTCGGCTTCACTAACTGCGTATTTGTAAAAGATATGGAAGAAGCAGTTGCCTTCTCCTATGAACATGCAAAAGAAGGAGAAGCAGTACTCCTCTCACCATGCTGCGCAAGCTGGGGCATGTTCAAAAACTATGAAGAACGAGGCACAATCTTCAAAGAACTCGTAAAAAAATTGCCAGGAGCCAAGTACTAGAATTAAGTACGGTGGTGGCTCATATATGCATTGAAGATAAAAAAAGGTGTCGCTCATATATGATGTGCAAAGTGCGCGCTTCGCGCCTATCATGCACTTTGCACAAGCATATATGAGCATCCACCAAATAAGGCTTTAAAAAAGCATATATGAGCCACCACCTACCACAGCATTTTGAAAAACTACCGTAGAACAACTGGGGACACAACTTAAACATTTTGAAAAACTACCGTAGAACAACTGGGGACACACCATAAACATTTTGAAAAACTACTGTAGAACAACTGGGGACACATACTTCGTGCAAATTGTAAGATTTGCACGAAGGCTGTGTCGCCGTACCTTGTTCCCTCAGTACCGGCTTTAATAAGTAGTAGAAAGTTGTGTCGCCGTACCTTGTTCCCTCTGCTTAACATTTAATAAACACTTAAGGAGGTCACCAAATGGAAAGATCAGTACGAAGCTCTCTGTCTTCGTCCAGACCGATTAAATCTGAAAAAAAAGAAGTAATCAAGCATTACGATTTCACCTTGCTAATTGTACTGGCCTGTCTGGTTGGTTTTGGCCTGGTAATGGTCTGTAGTGCGAGTGCATATACCGCAGTAAAGTATGGTGTTGAATCCACCTACTATCTCAAAAAACAGGCGACCTTTGCGCTTGTAGGTGTTGTGCTGATGATTATCATTAGTAAATTCAATTACAGACTCTTAATAAGAAGACTACCTGTAATTAAGTTCCCAATCGCAATATGGGCCTATGTGATTTGTCTGATACTTCAAGTACTTGTTTTCGCAATAGGTGACAGCACAAATGGTTCTACGAGATGGCTCGAACTTCCGGTAATCGGAAAATTCCAGCCCTCCGAGGTTACAAAAATTTCATGTATTTTGCTGGTAGCCTATATGCTCTCAAATGCTCCAAGAAAACTTGAAAAAATGTCAGGATTCCTTGTTATTGTTTTTATAGCAAGTATCGCAATTGGTTTGGTTGTTATCGAAAACCTTTCAACTGCTCTCGTAATGGCAGGAATAGTATTTATCATGTGCTTTATAGTTAGTACTAAATGGTGGTACTTTATATTGTCATTTTTTGGTTTAATAGCAGTAGCTACATTAGGAATAATGAACGTAGGCTATCGAGCAGACCGAATTACACAGTGGCTCAATGTAGAAGAAGAAGGCTATCAGATTCTTCAGGGACTCTATGCAGTCTGCTCAGGCGGATGGTTCGGCAAAGGACTTGGTAACAGCGTTCAGAAGCTTGGTTACATACCGGAAGTCCACACAGATATGATATTTGCAGTTATCTGCGAAGAATTAGGAATTATAGGCGTAGTAATACTTCTTTTAGTTTACGGAGTATTGCTCTGGCGTATATATAAAATATCAATTAACGCACCGGATTTGTTCGGCTCACTGCTTTGCACTGGAGTATTCTCCCATATAGCACTTCAGATACTCCTTAACATCGCAGTAGTAACCAACACAGTACCATCAACCGGTGTAACCCTGCCATTCATCAGTTATGGAGGAACATCGATCATGGCCATGTTCATAGAAATGGGCTTAGTACTCTCAGTAGCCGGCCGCATAGAACACGAAATTTAATGAAAACTACAATAGAACAACTGGGGACACACCTTAAACATTTTGAAAAAGTACTGTAGAACACTGGGGACACAACCGTTTTTTCGGTCGTAAGACCGGAAAATAAGTTGTGTCGCCGTACCTTGTTCCCTCTGTACCTACTTTAATAAGAACTGAAGGACTATGTCGCCGTACCTTGTTCCCTCAGTTTAATATTTAATAAAAACTACAATAGAACAACTGGGACACACCATAAACATTTTGAAAAACTACTGTAGAACATTGGGGACATAAGACACATGCAAATTGTAAGATTTGCATGTGGACTATGTCGCCGTACCTTGTTCCCTCAGTACCGGCTTTAATAAGTAGTAGAAAGTTGTGTCGCCGTACCTTGTTCCCTCAGTACAACATTTAATAAAAACTTGAAAGGAGAAAAAAGTGGATTCAGAAAAAGAAGCCCAAGTAATAGAACTAGAGACCACGCTAGCTTTTCGCTACAAGCTTTTAATCGCTCTGGCCATAATTATTATTTTGGCAGGTGTGTTCTATGCTCTCCTTGAAACAAAATTTAAAATTGAAACAATAAATGTTGAGGGGAACACCTGGTATACTTCAGAAGAAATAATCGAAGCATTACAGACAACAAAGGCTGACAATTACTCGATTTTCTTCAAAATTCATTACATATTTGCAGATAAGCCGGAAATGCCCTTTATTGAGACCATGTCTATTAAATTTACTGGAATGGATACAATTACAATAAAGGTATATGAAAAAAATATAGTAGGCTGCGTCTATGAAATGGGAGATTACCTCTATTTTGACAAGGACGGTTACATAATATCCAGTCGTGCAGAGCAGACCAATAATATTCCAAAAATTGATGGACTTGAATATTCAGTGCTTACAGTAGGAAAAAAACTTGAGGTACAGGATGACGACATATATAATACAATCCTAGATGTAACCCAGTTAATAGATAAATATGAGCTGCTTATAGACACAATAGAATTTGACGATAACTTGGCAATCACACTCTACTGTAACGACGGCAATCAGGTATATCTAGGCAATCAGTCCAGCTATGACGACATGATAATGGCACTGCCAAACATACTAAGCGCAGCAGAAGAAAAAACAGCGACCTATTGGATAGATATGTCAGATTTTTCATCAGACAACACGACCATCCCGGCTGAATTTCTCAATAATCCTAGTGATGATAAAGATGAAGAATCATCAGAACAAGAGGATTCAGAGGAAAGTGGCGAAGATAATGCAGAAGATGATACAGAAGAGTCAGATCCCTCAGCCGACGAAGTTTATAATTAACTCAAAACTACCGTAGAACACCTGGGGACACAACTTAAATATTTTGAAAAAGTACTGTAGAACACAGGGGACACATACTTCGTGCAAATTGTAAGATTTGCACGAAGGCTGTGTCGCCGTACCCTGTTCCCTCTGTACCGGCTTTAATAAGTAGTATATAGTTGTGTCGCCGTACCTTGTTCCCTCTGTACCTACTTTAATAAGTACTGAAGGGTTGTGTCGCCGTACCTTGTTCCCTCAGTTTAACATTTAATAAAAACTATCGTAGAACAACTGGGGACACATACTTCGTGCAAATTGTAAGATTTGCACGAAGGCTGTGTCGCCGTACCTTGTTCCCTCAGTATAATATTTAATAAGTACTAACGGGACTAAAAAAATTACGAAAAAAATAAAAAAATACTTGATTATTTACATAAATAATACTATGATTATAAGCGTAGTGGTATGAAACTTAGAATGCTGATGTACATATAGGATTCAAAGCAAAGCTTTAATCATTTATTATCTTGTACTAACCACGCCTGGAGAATTAAAGGCAATACAATAGCCCTAATCTAATTATATATCCGACGTGTTAATTTTTAAAACCATAAATCAGCATTTTATTAAACATAAGGAGGATATAGTTTTGCTTGAGATTAAGGTAGATGAAAACGAATCAGCTGCAAAGATAAAGGTTATCGGTGTCGGTGGAGCCGGTAATAATGCAGTCAATAGAATGATTGAGGAAAATATAGTAGGAGTAGATTTTGTTTGTGTAAATACAGACAAGCAGCACCTCACAACCTGCAAGGCCCCTCAGTGTATACAGATAGGCGAAAAGCTTACAAAGGGATTAGGTGCAGGTGCAAAGCCGGAAGTTGGTGAAAAAGCAGCTGAAGAGAATCTCGAGGAGCTTCAGAACATAATCGCAGGTAGCGACATGGTATTTGTAACCTGTGGTATGGGTGGTGGAACCGGTACAGGAGCAGCTCCTGTAGTTGCAGCACTCGCTAAAAACATGGATATCCTCACAGTAGGTATTGTAACAAAGCCATTCAAGTTTGAAGGAAAGCAGAGAATGACAAACGCCCTTGGCGGAATCGAAAAGCTCAGAAGCGTAGTAGATACACTCATTGTCATTCCTAACGATAAGCTTCTAGAAATCGTAGATAGAAGAACCTCTATTCCAGAGGCACTTAAGAAAGCAGATGAAGTACTCCAGCAGGGCGTACAGGGCATCACAGACCTCATTAATGTATCAGGTCTCATCAACCTTGACTTCGCTGATGTACAGACAGTAATGAAGGACAAAGGCATTGCTCATATCGGTATCGGTACAGGAACCGGTGATGAGAAGTGTATGGATGCTGTTAAGCAGGCTACAACAAGCCCACTTCTTGAGACAAGCATGGAGAATGCAAGCCATATCATGATTAATGTAACTGGTGATATCAGCCTTATCGAAGCTAACGAAGCAGCTACTTACGTTCAGGAACTCGCAGGAGAGTCAGCTAATATTATCTTTGGTGCAAATTATGACGAAACAACTCCTGACTACTGCAAGATTACAGTAATTGCAACAGGCCTCGAGGATGTAGCAGAGACACCTGTTCAGCCAGCACGTCCAGTATTTGGACAGGCTGCAAGACCATCACAGCCAGTTCAGCCAGCTCGTCCAAGCTTCGCTCAGCCAAGCTATTCACAGACGGCATCAAAGCCACAGCCAAGCTACTCACAGCCGGCTCAGGATTCAGGCTATGCAAGAAGTAATCAGGAATCAGGAATCAAGATTCCGGACTTCCTTAAAAACAAAAGATAAGATATCTTAGATAAGCTAAAGTTATAATTTTGATATTTAAATTACTTAAATGTACTTTTTAAAGCGCAATATCCAATTCGATATTGCGCTTTTTTAGATTAAAGCGGATATTCCAGGTCCGCTTCTCTACTTGCTCATAACCTTAATGCCACTTGAGATAAGGTTAAAATACAATCCCAGACATGAAAAATTGGCCTAACTCTATGAATAATTAACAATAATGCTCTTTAAAAGTTGTGAAAAGTGCACAAAAAACCGCTGACTTTTTTGTGCGATATGTTCGTGGTAAATATCTTTTTAGTATGGTATACTCTAGAAGTAAAATATTTTATAATCTTTAAGGAGGAAATAAAGATGAAAAATTTAGCAAAAGCAGGAATTTGTGCTTTAGCTCTTACAGCAGCCTTCAGCTTTGCTGGTGCTGATTCTGTATTTGAAACAGATACAGGTGCAAATTACGATGTTGATTTTTCAGGATTATCTGAAGATGAAGTTGCATCTATCACAAAAATTGTTGCAGAAATCAGCTGTACTTCTAACTACTTGAATGGTAGTGTAGGTGGTAATGTAGATGGCAAGTGGACTGCTACTGCACAGCAGGAAATTAGTGTAGACAGTGGTGCTGCATCGGGAAGTTTTACTTGGGAATTTTCAGGTTCACTTGTAAACATTGATGATGATGGTAACCTTGCTCCTTTTGCACAGGTACAGATTTGGTGGATTAATCCAATTTATGATGAGGATGGAAATGCTGGTGACAACGGTGTAGCAACTATTGATTCGCTTAAAATGTATGATAAGGATGGAAACGTAGTTAAAGAATTACCAGCTCAGCCTGTAGTTGCTGAAGTTGGTGAGAAGATTTCAGCAGATAATAACTATTCCATTTCAAGCGAAGATTATGGTGCAGCAGCTAGTGCTGATCTTGATCTTTACTTCAGTTCAGATGTATGGAATGATTGGTGTCAGGGTCTTATTGTAGTTGAGGCTAATGATACTACTACATACTACTTATTAAAGGGTGCCAGTGCTAACTGGAATCTTACAATTGCTGAAGATGAAGATGGCAATAAGACAGTAGTTCCTTATGCAGCAGATGCTACAGTTGGTAAAGGTGAGACAGCAGTAGATAATTTTGTTGTTGTTGACATTACTGGTGCTGGTCAGGAGCAGACAGTTAGCGTAGATCTTGCAAATGCAGAAAACTGGAAGATTACATTCTATTCACCAGCTTGGAATAATGGCGATGGTACAGCTGATGATATTGATGGAACTTCACAGGATCTTTCAGCAAATACTGAGCCTTATGTATATGCTGTTAATAAGATTACAGTAAACCCAGCTACTGCTTCTAGCACACCTTCTGAAGAGACACCTGCAGCAAATGATTCAGTTGCTACTCCTTCTGATGCAGAGGCTGACAATAATGCTAATAATGATAACAATAGCTCTGATGATAGTGCTGGCGCTTCTACAACTACTTCACCTAAGACAGGTGATGCTACTCCTGTAGCTGCTATTGCTATTCTTGCTGTAGTTGCACTTGCTGGTGTTGTTGTTACAAAGAAGGCTAGAGCTTAATCTTTAGTTATTCAAATTTAACAAAACTATTAAAGGACCGGATGTTTAGGCATCCGGTTCTTTTTTTATATCCTACCTCATTTCGACAGACTTTTCATTCTCAATCGGTTATACTTTAGACACTACTTAGAGGCTGATAGGAGAGAGTATGAGTCTTATTGTCTATGCAGATCAATTATTTATATCATCAATGATATTATCCTTTATAACACTCTCTTTATTTACAATTTTAATTAAAGAAAATTATAGACTTTTTAGGTTACTCATACTTTCATTCTCTGAAGCCGTTATAACTACATTTTCAACAATTATCTTTTTGAAAGTGCAGGTTGAGATTTCCAGGCTCTATTATTTTGTTATAATTCTTTATTTTGTCATTATGATTATCAAAATGGTTTGCGACAGTATTTTAATAAGTGGATACAAAGGCTTCAAAAATTTGCTTGCCAATTTATTCCTTTTATTGCTTTTAAGCATGACAGAAGTAGGATTGCTTTTAACAATTTATTTTTTGGCAAATTTTAAAAGCAATATCACCTTAACTCTATTAATCTTTTCAGGAGCCCTGGCTGCATATGTGTCCACTGTAATTACAGCACAAGGTATGAACAGAATTAATAAGTTGAGAAATACAGCAAAGATTTTATTAATTATTCATGGCAAAAACTTAGAACTTCAAAGCCTGGTTGACAGTGGAAATCTTCTGAAAAATCCATCCGACAACAAGTCGGTGGTGATTGTATCTGACAGGTTTGAGATAAATGAACCTAAGCTGTATAATACTATTGAAATTAAATGTCATACCATAACCGGTACAACAACTCTAAAAGGATGTTATGCCGATTACTTGAGTATAGTGTATTGTGGTAAAAAATATATCTATGAGGAGGTGCCGGTTGTGTTTAGCAATGAATTTCTTTTTGAAAATTATGTACAGGCAATCATATCCAGTGAATTGATTAAATGAAATGTGAATTAGTATCAAATTTTAAAATGTAAGGAGCTGTTATGTTTAAAGGCTTGAGAAGGGTTCTGAATTTTGTTATATTTGGAACACAAAGAAAGGTATTCTACATAGGAAATTGCGATGCTTTGCCTGCACCGCTCACATTTGATGAAGAGCAGGAATGTCTGGATTTATTGGCTACCTCTAAGGATGCAGAAGCAAGAAGTATTCTGATTGAACATAATCTTAGGCTTGTTGTATATATTGCCAAACGATTTGAAAATACCAATGTAAATGTTGAGGATTTAATTTCAATTGGCTCTATAGGTCTTATTAAAGCAATAAAAACCTTTAATTCTGACAAAAACATAAAGCTTGCTACCTATGCCTCAAGATGCATAGAAAATGAAATTCTTATGCATTTGAGGAAAACAGTTAAGGAAAAGCTTGAAGTGTCAATAGATGAACCATTAAACATTGATTGGGATGGAAATGAGCTTCTTTTGGCTGATATTCTTGGAACTGAAGAGGATGTTGTATCGAAGGGAATTGAGGAAGAAGTTGAATGGAAGCTGCTTTATCAGGCGCTAAGAAAATTGAGACCACGAGAGAAAAAAATAATCGAATTGCGTTATGGACTGTTTACCGAAAAAGAAGAAGAAATGACACAAAAAGAGGTGGCGGATTACTTGGGAATATCCCAATCCTATATATCTCGACTTGAAAAAAAGATAATAGGAAAGCTTAAGAAAGAGATATTGGCACAGGTATAGAATATTTGCCGGTGGGAAATAATATAAATACGAATACACTACATAAAATTTTAGGAGGAAGAGTATGTCTTCTTATAAGGTGGATTTATGTGGTGTGAATACTTCTAAGCTTCCTTTGCTTTCTAATGCCGAGAAGGAAGCTTTGCTTATAAAGATTAAAAATGGTGATAAGGAGGCTCGTGAGAAATTTATCACAGGTAATTTGCGACTGGTACTCAGTATAACAAAGCGCTTTCAGTCTGCTTCTGAAAATTCTGATGATCTGTTTCAAATAGGCTGCATTGGACTTATAAAGGCAATGGAGAATTTTGATTTGAGCCTTGGACTGAAATTTAGTACTTATGCTGTTCCGATGATTATGGGCGAAATTAAAAGATATCTCAGAGATAACAATTCTGTTAGAGTAAGTCGCTCACTAAAAGACTTGGCTTATAAAGCTATGCAGATGGACGAATTGATTCGTAGAGAAGAAAACAGAGATGCTACTCTTGAAGAAATTTCAGATGCACTTGGAGTGACAAAGCTTGAACTAGCTGAGGCACTTGAGGCAGTCCAGACACCAATTTCAATCTATGAGCCCGTTTATGCTGATAATGGAGATGAACTTTATGTTATGGATCAGTTGTCAGACAAAAAGAATGGAGAAGAAAATCTGATTGAAGAATTAACTTTAAAAGAAGCAGTGAAACAGCTTGATGACCGAGAAAATCAGATAATAAACCTTCGTTTCTTTCAAGGACTGACCCAAATGGAAGTAGCCAGAGAAATAAATATCTCTCAGGCACAGGTGTCACGATTAGAAAAAAGTGCCATAAAAAGCATGAAAGAATATCTAAAATAGCGCAAAATAGCTATAAGATAAAGATAAAAAATTAAAAAAGTATTAAATATAGATTTTCGAGTCAGATTGTGTTATTATATGAGAGATTGCATTTATGTGCGCCTTTTAAAATTTCCACTTGGAGGAAATAAATGAAAATTCTTATGATTTCACTCGGTTGTGATAAAAATCGTGTGGATAGTGAATACATGCTTGGCATGCTTCAAAAAGCAGGTCATGTAATAATTGATGATGAAAATGAAGCAGATATAATCATAGTGAACAGCTGCTGCTTTATCGGAGATGCCAAAGAGGAGAGTATTAATACCATCCTTGAAATGGCCGAGCTTAAGACGAATGGCAAGTTAAAAAAACTTATTGTGACAGGTTGCCTTGCTCAACGCTACAGCAAAGAAATACATGAGGCAATACCAGAGGTAGATGCAGTAATTGGAACAACTGCCTATGATGATATTGTTAGTGTAATTGGTGAAGAAAGCTTTAGTATAAGCCTAAAGGACATAAATTCCACACCTAAGACCGAGGCTTCGAGAATTATTACCGGAGAAAACTATGTATCTTATATGAAAATAGCTGAAGGCTGCAACAAAAGGTGCACCTACTGTGTCATTCCTTCAGTAAGAGGCAACTTTCGCTCTGTACCTTTGGAAAAACTTATTGAGGAAGCTAAATATCTTGCAGAAAATGGAACGAAAGAGTTAGTTTTAGTTGCACAGGAAACTACTCTTTATGGTGTTGATTTATATGGCAAAAAATCTCTACATATACTTCTGCAGAAGCTTGCCGAAATAGATGGAATAGGTTGGATTAGGCTAATGTATTGTTATCCCGAGGAAGTCTATGACGAACTTATAGATACAATTGCCAAGACAGACAAGGTAGTAAATTATCTTGATATTCCCGTACAACATGCCAGTGACAAAATTTTAAAAGCAATGGGACGGAGAACTACTGAGGCTGAAATTCTAGAAAGAATAGAAATGATTAGAACAAAAATTCCTGGTATTGCTCTTAGAACCTCACTGATAACAGGATTTCCGGGAGAGACCGAAGAAGACGTTGATATCTTGGAAAAATTTGTTGAAAAGGTGAGATTTACAAGACTTGGTGTTTTTACATATTCGCGCGAAGAAGGAACCCCGGCGGCAGATATGCCTGATCAGATACCTGCGCGTGAAAAGAAAAAAAGAAGAAGCCGAATAATGAAGGCGGCTCAAAAAATATCAGCTGAAAACGGTAAAGCCATGGTTGGAAAAACGGTATCTGTAATTATTGAAGGTTATATGCCTGACGAAGATGTTTATGTCGGAAGAACCTACATGGATGCACCAAATGTAGATGGCTGTGTTTTCGTGTTTAGCGATGAAAAATTGATGTCAGGTGACATCGTTAATGCATTAATAACAGATTCAAAGAAATATGACCTTATAGGGGAGGTGACGGATTGTGAATTTGCCTAACAAAATCACAGTGTTCAGAGTAGTTTTAATTCCGATTTTTGTTGTACTTATGCTTGTTGACAGCATTCCATTCAACAATTTTTTTGCATTGGCTGTTTTTTGTATTGCCTGTTTTACAGATTTTCTGGATGGTTATTTGGCCAGAAAATACAAACTGGTTACAAACTTTGGAAAATTCATGGACCCGCTAGCCGATAAGGTTTTGGTTTGTACAGCCATGATACTACTTATTGAACTTGACAGCCTTCCGGCAGTTATTGTAGCAATTATTATTGCCAGAGAATTTATAATTAGTGGCTTCAGACTCATTGCCTCCGACAAAGGAGTAGTAATCGCCGCAGGCTACATAGGAAAATTTAAGACCGTATTTCAGATGTTCATGTGCATATTCATGATTTTTACACTTGATAAAAGCTATGACAATGCATTCTTTAAATTTATTGAAATCCTTGGACAGATATTTATGTGGATAGCACTCGCACTCACAGTAATATCCCTCATCGACTACATATACAAAAATAAAGAAGTACTAAGCGATACAGTATAAATTTTTGACAAAGTACTGTAGAACACTGGGGACACAACCGTTTTTTCGGTCGTAAGACCGGGAAATAAGTTGTGTCGCCGAACCTCGTTCCCTCAGTTTAACATTTAATAAAAACTACAATAGAACAACCGGGGACACACCTTAAACATTTTGTCAAAGTACTGTAGAACACTGGGGACACAATCGTTTTTTCGGTCGTAAGACCGGAAAATAAGTTGTGTCGCCGTACCTTGTTCCCTCTGTAAATGCTTTAATAAATACTAAAGGGCTGTGTCGCCGCACCTTGTTCCCTCAGTATCGGCTTTAATAAGTATAGGATAAGAATGAAAACTATAATAATCGGTGCAGGGGCAGCAGGCCTTATGTGTGCTGCACTCTGCAATACTTCGAATAATCAGGTTACCCTGATTGACAAAAATGAAAAAACAGGCAAAAAGCTTTTTATCACCGGCAAGGGCAGATGTAACATAACAAATGCCTGCGATGCCGAAGAATTTATGAACAATATAATTACAAATAGTCGCTTTATGTACAGCTCCTACAATGCTTTTAGCAACTATGATGTGATGGATATGATAGAAAATCTGAATGTCCCTATAAAGGTAGAAAGGGGCATGAGGGTATTTCCAGAATCTGACAAATCCTCAGACGTGGTTGCAGCTTTGACAAAAGCATGCCGGGATAATGGCGTTAATATTATTCTTGGCAAAAAGGTCATTGGAATATTAATTGAAGCTGTTACGGATGATTCGAAAAATCGAGTGACCGGAGTAAAGCTTTCAGATGGCCGGGTCTTAACAGCAGACAATGTAATTGTTGCAACCGGTGGTCTGTCTTATCCGTCTACCGGCTCGACCGGCGACGGTTATAATTTTGCCCGCCAGGCAGGCCATATAGTTACAAAATGCTATCCTTCGCTTGTGGCTTTTAGAGTAAAAGAAAATTTTTGCACCGAGATGGCAGGCCTTTCTTTGAAAAATATCCGAGTGTTAATTGATCGAGATGGAAAAGAGCTTTATTCAGGCTTCGGAGAAATGCTATTTACTCATACAGGAGTAAGCGGACCATTGATTTTAACAGCCAGCTCAGTGGCAGGAATCAAATCTGAAGGCGCAAGGCTTTCAATAGACTTAAAGCCGGCACTTGATGAAAAAACTTTAGATGAAAGACTGATTAAAGAATTTAGTGCTGAATCAAATAAAGAAGTAAAGAACCTAATAAGGCATTTACTACCGGCTTCGATGGTTGCTACATTCTTAAAAAAAGCCGGAATCGCAGAAAACCGTAAAGCTGCGACGATTACAAAAGAAGAGCGCAAACACATCATAGATACACTCAAAGCCTTTCAGATGACGATAGAAGGACTTTGTGGCTATAACGAAGCAGT
>CAZVBH010000052.1:0-15986 GCA_964625275.1 uncultured Lachnoclostridium sp. | reverse complement strand
CGAATATCCGCTTTGATATAGTCCCCCGTTTTAAACGGTGGGACTTTTTACTATTTCAAATAAAGTGTTCCAATTTTTGACAAATCCTCATAGGTATACATCGATGTATCACTCCATTGAATCATGAAATCCCTATACTGGTCTCCCTGAGAATCATTTACTCTGACATCAAAGCCAATTTTTTGGCCATAAACTGGATTTATAGTTGTAAATTCAATTGACGCTTCAACCATATAACCATAATCTGTCTCAATTACAGCATACTTAAAAATATCGTCACTTCCGTTGTTACCATATTCAACTTCACCTGCTCGATTAATTTTATAATGTGAGTCCCCATTACCATAAGTATTAGGTTTTTCACCTGATTCATTCACAAAGATTTCAACGCAATCTTGACGTGTAAATCTTTCTGCTTCAGTATCAGGTGTATCGTCTGTTACATCAATAAGCACATAAAGTCGTTCCTTATCCCAATAAATCTTAAAGGTTCCGGACGCACCACTAGTACCCCAGGAAATATTATCGATAGAATAAGAAGCTATATTATCCCATACATCATCATAAATACCGTCAATTTTGATTACCTTAGGTGACTTTGCATTGATAGCTTTATCTGAAGTGCTTTCTGGATCAGGATATTCTTCAGCTAATTCAGGTGGAACAACAGTAAGATAAGGCAACGGTGTAGGGGTAGGTGTTTCAGTTGGTGCAGGTGTTTCTGTCGGTGTTGGTGTTGCTGTTGCTTTCTTTTTACTATTAGCTTTAGTTGGAGCCTTAGTTACTTTTTTAGTTGGTGTAGGAGTAGCCTTTGTCGTAGCAGTTGCAGCCGGCTCCGCACTCTTAGTAGGTGCAGGTGTTGAAGTTGGTGTTGCAACCGGTGCTGGCGTTGCTGTTGGTTCAGGCGTATCCTCCGGTTCTGTAGGTTCCTCTGGAGCTTCCGTTATTTCCTCAGATGGAATTTCCATATCGCTACCATCATCAGCTTCATTCTCATTATCTGCCATAACAGAAGTATAATTAGTAATAAGAGAGGCTGATATAACTGTCACTAAGCTTAATTTTACCAATGCTTTCTTTAACATTTTTTATCTCCAATTTATTTAAAGGTTATTGTTCCAAGAGCTGAGAAGTTTGAAAAATCATACATATAGTCGCTAGCCCATTTTCTGATACTTACAAGACTTCCACCCATTGCATCATTAATTAACAGCTCAAAGCCTATTGAAGTATTTTTACTTCCCTTGATTGAAACAAGTGGAATTGCAGCCTCTACAATATAACCGATATCACTTTCATCTTCATCATAAAGCTCATAGGTCACTGATTCAAAATCCGGATCAGCTCCAAATCCACCGGTTACCATATTTTCACGATTTACAAAATAATAAGAATCACCTACGGTGAGAACCGAATTTTTATTCCCATCCTCATTTATAAAGAATTCCACACCATCCTGCGTCTGATAGGTATCTCCGCTCACATCAGGTGAGTTATCCAGAACCTTAACCTGAACATAAAGATATGATTTAGTCCAAATAAATTTAAAGCTGGCACTACAAGTATCTGAACCACTTGCAACAATATCTATAGGATATTCCTCATACTCATCCCAAATAGCCTCATATGTACCACTAAGGGTTGGATAAAGTCCAATACCATCGGCTTCAACTCCCAGATACTTAGGGTCATTTGGCTCAGCCAGCTGATTAGTAGCAACCTCTTCTTCAGAATTTTTTGTTGCATTTGAAAGTGTAGCCTTATTTGCATTTGGCTGGTGTGATTTCATATATGCTTTATATGTATAGTAACCACCAATACTACCACCAATTAAAATAATGGCAACTATAATAATGATTATAGTTTTTTTATTCATATTAATCCTCCGTAAAAAATTTGATAAATATTGATTATAATCCTTGTATTTGCTTGAACTAACAATCAAAAATCACAAGAGGTTTTTGTCAAAATATTTTCTTATTTTTTCTATTGCTTTTTTTTCTATCCTACTGACATAGCTTCGACTGATATCAAATTTTTTGGATATCTCCATTTGTGTATGCTCTCTGCAGCCAAGCCCATATCTTAATCTGATTATTTCTAGCTCCCTGGGAGTAAGAACAGCTTGAGTGGCTTCCTCAAGTAACTCCAAAAGCTCACTATGAATCAGAGTTTCGCCCGGCTCAGCATCTTCAGAAATAAGAATATCCATTAAATGTATTTCATTGCCTTCTTTGTCCTGACCAATAGGCTCGTTCAAGAACACTTCCCTCATCAGCTTCCTATTAGTTCGAAGAGTCATTAAGATTTCATTATCTATACATCTTGTAGCGTAGGTTGCCAGCCTTATACCTTTAGAACTATCAAAGCTGTCAATTGCCTTTATGAGCCCAATAACACCAATTGAAATATATTCTTCCTGCTCATTTTCAGCAAAAGAGTATTTTTTCAAAGCATGAGCTACAAGTCTTAAATTGCGCATAACAAGTTCATCACGAGCATCAGTGTCTCCAGCCTTCATTTTTGCGAGGTTACGTGATTCTTCTTCACAAGTTAATGGCTTTGGAAAAGCCTTCATTGACTCAGACTTCATATACACTTATAAAGTATTATATAACCCGATACTGAAAAGCTGCTATCTAACTTGAAGAATGGAGCTTTTGAGTTAAAGTTAACTAATACTAAAATATCTGCTTATGTCACTATATGCAAAATTCAGTAAAATGTTCTACTCATCTTTTAATCTGATTATGTCTCCCACACTAGGTTTACAATCAGTCAAAATTCTCATCTTCATCTGAGGATGTGGACATGAATCCACAGCTTCTCCTTTATCATTCCACATTGAAACAACCTTTGCCTGTAAATTCTTATAATCAGGAGTCATAATTTCTATAACATCCCCGACCAGGAATTTATTTCGCTGGGTAATTATAAAGCTTCCGTCTTCAAGGACTTCTTCAATTATACCTAAATAAATATAATTTCTACAATAAACATTATTGTCATAAACCAGTGAATCCGCACCGGGCTTACCAAAGAAAAATCCTGTAGTAAAATTTCTATAGGTGCATTTACTTATTTCTGATTTATACCATTCCATATTGGACTCATAAGCTTTTGGTGAAATGAAATAATCATCTATGGCTTTTCTGTAGGTCCTTGCAACTGCGGCAACATAAAGTGCCGTTTTCATTCTGCCTTCAATTTTAAAGCTGTCAATGCCTGCCTCGATTAACTCAGGAATATGCTCAATCATGCATAAGTCCTTTGAGTTAAAGACATAAGTGCCTCTTTCATTTTCATATACAGGGAAATACTCACCGGGACGATTTTCTTCAACTACAGCATATTTCCATCTGCAAGGATGTGTGCAGGCACCTTTATTTGCATCCCTGCCGGTCATATAATTACTGAGAAGGCATCTGCCTGAATAAGAAATGCACATAGCTCCATGAACAAAGGTCTCGATTTCAAGTTCATCAGGAATATTATCCCTTATTTCACGAATTTCTTTAAGCGATAGCTCCCTGCCGCTTACAACCCTGGTTGCACCCTGCTTTGCCCAAAAACGGTAGGTTAAATAATTTACATTATTGGCCTGGGTGCTAATATGGATTTCTATTTTTTTAAGGATTTCCTTTGCAATCATAAAAACCCCGGGATCAGAAATAATAACTGCATCAGGACCAATCTCATTTAATTGTTCAAAATATGTATATATTCCTGCAATATCTTCATTATGTGCAGTTATATTAGCAGTAACATAAACCTTCGTATTATGACTATGAGCATATTTTATACCTTCTGCCATATCCTCATCAGAAAAGTTTTTAGCTTTGGCACGCAGTGAAAACATCTCACCACCAATATATACCGCATCTGCACCGAAATCCACAGCTACCTTTAAGACCTCAAGACTGCTCGCAGGTATAAGTAATTCTGGTTTTTTATTCATATAATCTCCTAAAATCAGTTCTTTGTGCAAAGAAGCATTCCATCTCCAATTGGCACAATTACAGAATTATAGTCAGAGGAATTCATGACAATGCTTAAAAATTCCCGCATTCTTATGTGAATTGTACGTTCACGTCTGGGCACCGAAAATTTGGACTCAGCAACGCTCCCCTCCTGTAAAATATTATCGGCGAGAAGAATGCCGCCACTAATAAGCATCGAGTCTATTTTTGCAAAATAGTCCGGATACTGAGCCTTCGCAGCGTCCATAAATACGAAGTCAAATTTCATACCCTTAGAAGACAAATCAGTAAGAATTTCAGAAGCATCACCTTCCAAAACAGTTATTTTATTTTCATTGCCGGTCTTTTTAATATTAGACCTGGCAATTTCAATTCTTTCAGGCATTTTTTCTATCGTATGAATTTTAGCTGAAGCCGGCATATATTCAGCCATAAGGCACGATGAAAAGCCAATTGCAGTTCCAATTTCAAGAATTTGCTCGGGTTTAAAGCTTTTAATTGCAAATCTAAGCAAGCTCTGAGCATCTTTTTTTATTATAGGAACCTCATTTTTTATGCCATATTCTTCAATCTCAGCTAACTCTTCTCTTAAATCCTTTTCAAAGGATTTAATATATCCACTTACATTCTTATCAACAATCAATTTAAGCTCCATTCAGTCAAGGCGAGGCTGTGATGATTTCGAGAATTTCATCATAATCCATTTCAGAGCTTAAAATAAAAGTACCGGGTTGAATCTTAGCACCATCCAGCTTTGCCTTTATATAAAATGAATTTTTGTCTACAATTAAACCTTTATTTTCAAGGCTGTCAGCAACCTGCATCAAGGTAATGCCTGAGTCAATTGTAACGGATGTCACAAAGCCTTTTCCTTCATCAGAAACAGCAACCGAGCCAAAAACCTGATAGCAGAAATTATAGGTATAACGGCAAAGATAAGTTGCAAAAATAATAACAATAATGATTCCAAGAAGCTTTGCAGACATCATTATAATAAATTTGCTTATACTTAAAATTCCTTTTGACCTTTTAATTTGAGTACTTTTTACAGATTCATTTGTTCTGACTAAAGCCTTATTCATATTACACCTTCAAAATAATAGGTAAAATCATTGGTCTTCTTCGAATATTCTTCCAGAAGAAGTCTGAAAGAGCATCCTTAATTACATTTTTAATACGACCGATGTCATTATAACCCTGATCTGCGCAGAAGCAATAACATTCATAGGCCTCCTGCTTAGCCTGTTCCAAAAGCTCTTCAGATTCCTTGGCATATACAAAGCCACGAGTAATTATCTCCGGACCTGTTACAATCATTGCCTCTTCAAAATAAATAGCCATGGATACAATTACAAGTCCATTTTCAGATAAATATTGTCTGTCACGTAAAACAGCATTGCCGACATCACCGATTCCAAGGCCATCAACCAGAACATGTCCTGCGGTTGCTTTTCCGACAACCTTTGCCTTGTCTGCTGAAAGCTCAAGAATATCTCCGGAATTCAGTAAAATAGCATTTTCTTTTTCAATTCCGAGAGAAATTGCAAGCTCTCTCTGAGCATTTCTCTGTCTGTATTCACCATGAATAGGAATTGCATACTTTGGCTTAAGTAAAGTATAAATCAGCTTTAGCTCATCCTGACAGGCATGACCTGATACATGAGCATCCTGGAAAATAACCTTAGCACCGCTCTTCGTAAGCTCATTAATTACCTTTGATACATTTTTTTCATTTCCGGGAATAGGATTCGAGCTGAAAATAACTGTATCACCGGGCTTTATTGATACCTTTTTATGAAGATTAGCAGCTATTCTTGAAAGTGCAGCCATGGTCTCACCCTGCGAGCCTGTTGTTATAATAACCAGCTGCTCATCAGGATAGCTCTTCATATCCTCTATCTGAATTAAAATACCATCAGGTAACTGAAGATAGCCAAGCTCAACTGCAGTATTGATGTAGCTGACCATGCTTCTTCCTTCAATTATTACCTTTCTGTGATATTTTGAAGCAGTATTTATTATTTGTTGAACCCTGTCTACATTAGAAGCAAAGGTTGCAATAATAATTCTTGATTGTCCTGCATCCTGGAAGACATTATCAAAGGTCTTACCAACTGTTCTCTCTGACATAGTCATTCCCGGTTTAAGGGCATTAGTACTGTCTGCCATTAATGCAAGTACTCCCTTTTTGCCGAGTTCACCAAAGCGCTGTAAATCAATCGCATCTCCATATACAGGTGTAAAATCGACCTTAAAGTCTCCGGTATGGAAAACAACTCCGGCCGGTGAGGTGATTGCCAATGCAGCTGCATCAGAAATACTGTGATTGGTCTTAATAAATTCTATTTTTAAATCACCTGCATCTATTACATCGCCAAAGGTAACCAGGTTAAGCTGTGTTTTGTCAATCATACCATGTTCTTCAAGCTTATGTCTGATTATTCCCAAGGTAAGCTTAGTACCATATACAGGAACATTTATTTCTCTTAAAACATAAGGAAGTGCTCCAATATGATCCTCATGTCCATGTGTTATAAAAAATCCTTTAACCTTAGTAATATTGTCTTTAAGATATTTAATGTCCGGTATTACAAGGTCTACGCCAAGCATATCATCATCCGGAAATGCAAGGCCACAATCTACAACAGCTATTGAATCACCATATTCAAAGGCTGTTATATTCATTCCAATTTGTTCAAGTCCTCCAAGTGGAATGATCTTAATGCTTTCACTCATATTATCACTCCAATCAATAATCAATTTTCAAATCTTCAAAAACAGCATTAAGATAATCTGAAATAATAGATAGTTCATTATCATCTTCCAGGAAATTGTAGGTTGGCTCACCCGCTTCATTAGGAACTTCCTTTAAAATGAAAGCCTCTTCATCAGCTGCCTCATCAACATTTTCAGAAATTTCTACTACAAGAAGATATCTTTGTCCATTTAATTTAAAATCCTCAACTATTTCAAAGCTGACAGTCTCTCCATCAATTTCGAGAGAAATTATTTTTTCATCCATATATTTACTCCTAATCAATATGACAGACGTTCGTAAAATTACTCTGTCATGAAAGTTGGAAATTAATCACAAGCATTCAATTTGTTTGTTCTTCAAGCTTCAATTTCTCAGCAGGATTATTTGAGAGAAAATCCAAGTAAGACTGTAGAATTATGCCGGCAGCAACAGTATCAACTACTTCAGCTTTTTCACTATAATGCATTCCGGCCTCATCAAGATATCTGTGAGCAGAAACTGTAGTAAGTCTTTCATCCCATAAAATAACCGGCAAGCCGGTTCTTCTGCGCAGCATTTCAGCAAATTCTTCTGATTTTTTTGCGCGCTCCCCTATAGAGCCATCCATATTTTTAGGATAGCCCAATACAATAGCCGATACCTCATACTCCTGTATCAAGGCTTCAATTCGTGCCAAAGTCTGGCGAAGCTTTGATTCGTGCTTTCTTCTGATTGTTTCAATACCCTGTGCTGTGAGCATTAGGCCGTCACTTACGGCAACTCCAACAGTTACAGAGCCAAAATCAAGTCCAATAATTCTGAGCATAGTATCCTTCCTGTTATATGAATTTATTTATACAAAATCAATCAAAGCTTAGTCTTGATATAATTTTTAAGCAGCTCTTCAATTATTTCATCGCGCTCTACCTTAGCGATTAGGGTTCTCGCACCCATATGGCTGGTAATATATGTAGGATCACCACTCATAAGATAGCCTACAATTTGGCTTACAGGATTGTATCCCTTTTCAACTAAAGCCACATAAACTGTAGATATAACATCACTTACAAAGTGCTCATCTCTTTTTTCAACCTGAAAATACTGTGTAGCCATACAAACCTCCTGTGTAATATATTAACTCAAGCGTTCCCTCTGTCAAAAACAAAATAAGGAACTTATGATAAGTTTATATTGATATGCCGTACAGGCATAGAAATCCAAAATATACGAATATATAATACCATCTTATACAATAAATAGCAATGAATTTTTAACGTTTAGCAAAAATAAAACCACAGCTTCTTGTGTCTGTCATTGTGACGCTCAACATTTTGTTGATATCTGATTCATTACCTAAAATGGCAACCTGTACATATTCAGGTGTATGACCTACTGCATATTTTATGCCGTCTTCTTCCTTTATTTCTTCAATCAGTATTTCCTTTTGCTCACCGGCAAATGACTTTTCATATGTATCACGAAGCTCCTTCTCAACCTCAGCAAGCTCACGAGCCCTTTCCTGCTTGACCTTATTGCTCAGCTGACCATCCATTTTTGCAGCTATTGTGCCCTCTCTTTTTGAATAAGGAAAGATATGAATTGCCGCAAAGCCAACCTTTCCGGTATAATTTTTAGTCTGTATGAATTCTTCCATTGTTTCACCGGGAAAGCCAACAATTATGTCAGTAGTAATTGATGGTCTGTCATAATATTTTCTTAGAATTTCACAGGCATTTAAATATTCTTCGGTTGAATATTTACGATTCATTCTTGAAAGCACTGTATCACAACCGCTTTGCAAGGATAAATGAAAATGTGGACAAAGCTTTTTACAATTAGAAATTCTTTTTACAAATTCCTCATTTACAATTCTTGGCTCAATCGAGCCAATTCTTATTCTTTCAATTCCATCAATATTTTCAAGCTCTTCGATAAGATCAACAAGTGGCATGCTTCCATCATTCGTTCTAAGTGAAGCCTTTTCTCCTGCTGAAAGCTTATCGAAGCCATAGCTGGAAATATGAATACCTGTAAGAACTATTTCCTTATAGCCTTTTTTTGAAAGTCCTACAGCTTCTTCAAGTACTTCATTCATTTTTCTGGAGGAAATTCTGCCTCTTGCATATGGAATTATGCAGTAGGTACAAAACTGATTACAGCCGTCCTGAATTTTAATATCAACTCTTGCTCTCTGATAGTCTGAAATGAGTGTCATGCTCTCAAATTCTTCAATATCATTTGAAACAACTTTAAAAACCTGTGAACCTGCATCTGCAATATAATTATTGACATAATCTGCAATTTTATTCTTTAATCTGTTTCCTACAAGTAAATTGATGCCACCATCTTCTTCAAGCTTGTCAGCACTTTCCTGTACATAACAGCCGGTAGCTACAACAAAAGCATCAGGATTTTCTGACTTTGCTTTATGAAGCATCTGCCTTGATTTACGGTCAGCAATATTAGTAACCGTACATGTATTTACAACATATATATCTGCTTTTTCTTTAAAATCGACAATTTTACAGCCATATTTTGCAAACTGTTCCTTTATAGCTTCTGTTTCATAAGCATTAACTTTACATCCAAGGGACAAAAAAGCTGCCGATTTGTTCATTAAATTATTAATACTCATACTGACCTCTGATTAATATTTTTATTTTTAGTTTGATAGATATTGACATTTACCAACTTAAAACGTACAATAAAGTTAATTCTATTTCTTGAGGAGGAATTACTTATGGAAAACGTTGAAATTATGCTTAATTCAATTGATAAGGTTAAGAGCTTTGTAAATGATATCACAAAGTTCGATACAGATTTCGATCTTATCTCAGGCAGATATGTCATTGACGCTAAGTCAATCATGGGAATCTTCAGTCTTGACTTATCAAAGCCAATTAGTCTTAATATTCATGCTTCAGAAGATACTGATAAGATTCTTGAAACCTTACAGCCTTATATCGTTAAATGATTATTTTTAAGCATTAATCATATGGGGTACCCGGTAACAGACCAATATCAGACCATTTTGAAAGAGTGTTCTATTTTTAGAACACTCTTTTTATATCTCACCACATCAATAAGCTTATCCTTATTCAAAAAGCACTTACAGTAATAATATTCCGGTTTTTCTTTTAAAGCTCTTCGCAATTCTTCAGAGTCTTCTTATCATAGATTACTTTTAAGTGCTTAACTGCTTCCTTCATTAGCCTTTAATGTGAATTACTTCTCTTGTATCTATGGCTGTCTTAACCATATCATCTATTTTTTCGGCTAAAAGCTTTTCTGATTTTTCTATCAAATGAAGCTGTGGCTTAGTAACAGGATGCTTTGCTACGAATATTGTACAGCAATCCTCATAAGGAAGAACACTTGTTTCATAGGTATTAATCTTTTCAGATATATCAATTATTTCATTTTTGTCAAAGCCAATAAGTGGTCTGAATACAGGCATCTTGCAAACTGCATTAGTACAATTAAGTGACTGCATTGTCTGACTGGCAACCTGTCCTATGCTTTCACCTGTTATAAGGGCTATGTCTCCGGAACGATTTGCAAGCTCTTCAGCTATACGCATCATATATCTGCGCATTATTATTGTAAGCTCCTCATGTGGGCAGGTTTCATAAATATACATTTGAATGTCGGTAAAATTTACAACATGCAAATTAATTGAACCTGTATATTTGCTAATAAGCTTGGCGAGGTCTACCACCTTCTGCTTAGCTCTTTCGCTGGTATATGGAGGGGCATGGAAATATGTGGCATCAATTGAAACTCCACGCTTAGCAATCATATATCCTGCTACCGGACTGTCAATACCTCCCGAAAGAAGAAGCATTGCCTTGCCATTACAGCCAACAGGCATACCACCGGGGCCCGGAAGATAGTCAGAGTAAATATAGGTTTTATTTCTAATTTCAATAGTAATCTTCTTTTCAGGATTATGAACATCAACCCTTAAGTCCTTGAAATTGTCAAGAAGCACTCCACCTGCTTCGGCACATATTTCCGGAGAAGTCATGAAATAAGACTTGTCTCCTCTCTTTGCAAATACCTTAAAGGTGAAATCATGTGTGTCAAAATAATCTTCAACATAATCACAAACGCCCTTTGTGACATCCTCCCATTTTGTTGAGTCAACAACAAATACAGGTGAATATCCTGTGATACCAAATACAGTTCCCAAAGCCTCTACAGTATCATCATAATCATAACCATCAGGGCATGAAACAAAAACACGTCCCTGTTCTCTATAGACTTCATAATCGCCCAGCTTATCAAGAACATTTCTTATTCTGTTTACAAGACAGCCCTCGAAATAGCTTCTGTTTTTACCCTTCAGTCCAATTTCGCAATACTTAATTAAAAATGCTTTATACATTTAATTTCCTACTTTCTAAAGAATTTTGAATATACAGGTAAAAGCTCCCTGATGACTTCAACTGTATAATCAATCTGATCTATTGTATTTTCAGGTGAAAGACTAAATCTAAGCGTAGTATCAAGATATTCGTCCTTAACACCTATTGCTTTTAAGGTTCCACTAATTGCCGGATGATTCGATGAACAAGCCGAACCACTTGAGCAATAAATTCCTTTCATTTCGAGTGCATGAAGAAATACCTCACTTCTTGTACGTGGAAAGCTCACACTTATAATATGAGGTGCAGTGAGCTTAATTTTATCCTCCAGCCTGCAATTACATTCATCATAGATGGCATTTACAATTATTCCATCTATTTTTTTCAGTTCTTCAACAAAATGTGTCTTAAGCTCATACATATGATTAACATAAGGAATTCTGTTTTCAATATATTTTTTCAAGGCGGCTGCCATTCCTGCAATTCCAGGTACATTTTCTGTGCCGGAGCGCATATTATTTTGTTGTCCGCCACCAAGAATTATCGGATTTATCTTCAATTTATCCTTAATATAAATAAAGCCGACACCTTTAGGACCACCGAATTTATGAGAGCTTACACTCATCAAATCAATTCCAAGCTTCTTTGGAACTATACGCAGCTTTGGATAAGCCTGAATAGCATCACAATGGAAAATAACTTCAGGATTTTTCTTCTTAGCAGCCTCTGACAAGGCTTTAATATCAAGAACCGCACCTACCTCATTATTTACCATCATCATGGAAATAAGAATAGTATCAGGTCTTATGGCATTAAGAAGTATTTCTTTATCTATCTGGCCATTAGAGTCTACCGGCAAATAAGTAACCTCAAATCCATTTTGTTCGAGATAAATAAGAGGATTATAAATCGATGCATGTTCAAACGAGGTGGAAATAATATGCTTTCCACGTCGAGAATTTGCAATGGCAGTACCAATTAGAGCCATGTTGTTTGACTCGGTACCTCCTGATGTGAAAATTATCTCTTTTTCCTGGCATTTAAGGTCCGAAGCAATAATTTCCTTAGCAGCTTTGATATATTTTGAAGCATCTACGCCCTTCAAATGAAGCGATGATGGATTTCCATAATCTTCAAAATAGATTTTTTTCATTATTTCAAAGGCTTCTTCACACAGCTTTGTAGTTGCAGCATTATCCAAATAGCTTTCCATTAATTACCTCGCAGTATTTCATTTTTTAGCATAATTAGGGACATTACGGTAAGTCCGGCCGTTTCTGTCCTTAAAATTCTTTTTCCTAATGATATTATATTAATATTGTGCTCTTTTGCAAGCTCAATTTCTTTTGCGGCAAAGCCACCCTCAGGTCCGATAAAAAAAGCTGCTTTTTCTGACGCAGCTGCAGCATCAATGCATTCAGAAGCATATTTCATGCCGTCAGCATTTTCATAAGGCAGCAATACCTTATCAAAGCTGTCACAAAGCTTTAGTGCCTCATTAAACCTTAAAGGCTCATGAACAATAGGAATAATTGACCTGCCTGACTGCTTTGCAGCTGCTTCTGATATTTTATTCCAGCGTTCAACTCTGGAGGCAATTTTCTTTGGCTCAATTTTAACAATTGTTCTTTCATTAATGACAGGATAAATTTCATAAATACCAAGCTCAACAGCCTTTTGGATAATTAGCTCGAGCTTGTCACCCTTAGGCAGACCTTGAAAAAGAGTTACCTTAACACTAAGCTCATTATTTTCTTGAACTCTTTCATCAATTTTCAAAATTATTTGCGAAGCATCAGACTCAAAAATCGTGCAGTCATAAAGCCTGGCCGAGCTGTCTGAGACCTGGAGCCTGTCTCCTACCTTTAATCTTAAAACTTTTTTTATGTGATTGACATCAGTTCCATCAATAATTATTCTATCATCAAAAATCTTGTCACTGCCAACGAAAAATCTAGACATCCATTCCTCCAAAGCATCTAACGTGCCACTATACTTATCCAGTCACCCATCCTAATAATTTCAACAATTTCAAAACCATTCGCAGTAAGTCTTGAAACAACCTCCTGCTCACGAGTATTCAAAATACCGGATGATATGAAAAGACCTCCGTCCTTCATATGTTCTCTTACAACATCTGATAAAGGCATTATAATATCTGCCAAAATATTTGCAACTACAATATCATAACTCTTAAGTCCGACTTTTTCACGAAATTCAGCATCAACATTAAGATTACCGCAAAGAAAGGTTATTGTATCATCATCCACAAAGCTTTCATCTGCTGAAACGGCAATCGTATTAACAACTGCATTTTCCCTTGCGACAACAACTGCATTAGGATCAATATCTGTGCCGATTATTCTTCCTGCTCCTAAAAATCTGGAGGCTATGGATAAAATACCACTTCCGGTACCCACATCAAGCACATCCATGCCTTTTTTAAGATATTTTTTAAGGGCCAGAATACAGAGCTTTGTGGTTTCATGCGCACCTGTACCAAAAGCAGAGCCCGGATCAATCTGAATAATTATATCAGTAGGTTTAACATCCTCAGGTAATTCTTCCCAGGTTGGCTTTACTACAATACTGTCATCAATTCTAAAGGCCTTGAAAAACTGCTTCCAATTGTTCATCCAATCCTTATCCTCTGTTTCAGAAACTGTTATTTTAACAGCTGAAACGTCGATAAATATCGAAAGCTCTTCAAGTCCCTGATTTATAATATCTATCTTTTCATTTACATCAATATCAGTATCAATATATACATTAACTATGGCTGTCTTATTAGACTCATCCAATTCAGGTGGAATATCTATGAACATTTTAGCCATGTCATTCTCATTTAATGGCACATTGTCAATTATTTCAATTCCCTCAAAGCCTTTTTCACAGAGCATGTCTGTAATTAATGGCTCATTATCGGTATTTGTTTCTAGAGAAATTCTGGTCCATTTCATAAAATTTTTCCTTTCTTTAAAACAGCCAAAAACCCACTACCTAGTGGTGGTGGGTAAATAGCCTGTTATTTAAAAAATTTGTTTTTCTTTTTGCCACTGCCTTCACCTACAGGCATGCCTGTAAATGTATCATTAAGCTTCTTAAGAAGATCCTTCTGCTCGCTACTGAGCTTAGTAGGAACCTGAACAACGAGTGTAACATAATGATCGCCTCGCTGATCTTTATTTCTAAGTGAAGGTACACCTTTTCCACGAAGACGAATCTTAGTATCAGTCTGGGTGCCAGGCTTTACTTCATAAAGAACATCGCCATCGATGGTAGAAATACGAACCTCACCACCGAGAGCTGCAGTTGTAAAGGACATTGGCGCATTAGAGAAAATATCTCTGTCCTGACGCTGGAAGATTGGATGAGAGCTGACATTAACCTCTACAAGGAGATCGCCACGTGGACCGCCATTGATTCCAGGCTCTCCCTTTCCTCTGATACGAATGCTCTGACCGTCATCAATTCCGGGAGGAACAGTAACCTTAATCTTCTTACGGTTAGAAATAAATCCTGTACCATAGCAATCCTTACATTTCTCTTTGATAATTTTTCCAGAACCCTTACAATCAGGACATACTCGCTGATTCTGAATTGTACCTATAATTGACTGCTGAGTATAAATAACTGCTCCACGTCCATTACACTTTGTACAGGTTTCTGGTGATGTACCAACCTTAGCACCAGTTCCATGGCAGGTTGGACAATCTTCTTTAATATTGAGCTCAAGCTCCTTTTCACAACCAAAAACTGCTTCTTCAAAGGTTATTCTGATAGATGTACGTACACTGGCGCCTACCTTAGAGCCATTGCCTCTTTGTCCGGAACGATTACCGAAAATATCGCCACCGAATCCAAATAAATCACCAAATATATCACTAAAATCAAAATCATTAAAGTCAAAGCCGCCGCCTCCGCCGCCTTGCTCAAATGCAGCATGACCAAATCTGTCATACTTTTCCTTTTTCTCTTTGTCGCTTAATACGGCATAGGCTTCACTGGCTTCTTTAAACTTTTCTTCACATTCCTTGTCGCCGGGATGCATATCCGGATGATACTGCTTGGCAAGCTTTCTGTAAGCTTTTTTGATTTCATCATCAGAAGCTGTCTTGGCAACACCCAGAACTTCATAATAATCACGTTTATCAGCCATATATTCCTCCAATTTTCTTACTCAAAAAATCAATGATTAACTCACAAAAGGAGTCCCCCGTATTATAGCAGACTCCCTTGTGATAATCAATGGTGGATTAACTATCTGTATATCAAAGAGGATATTACCGGTCTCTTTGATAACTGCTCATAATCCAAGGCCACTTTGTGGCTTAGATTAAGTCATGCTAAGCACCATTTTGTATCATAATTATACTTCTTTATATTCGCCGTCAACGACATCCTCATAACCTTCAGGAGCACTGCCACCTGCATTCTGAGCACCGCCGGCGAAGCCATTCATGTCAGGTCCCTGACCATTAGCACCCTGAGCCTCATACATCTTCTGGAATAAAGCCTGAGCACTTGTCATAAGCTTTTCCTTAGCAGCCTTAATGTCTTCAACCTCGCCATCAGACATAACCTCTGGATTAGCTTTTGCAACGAGATCCTTTAAGTGATTAAGATCAGCCTCTACATCACTCTTAAGAGCAGGATCAAGCTTGTCGCCAACCTCAGACATAGCCTTCTCTGTCTGGAATACGATAGAGTCAGCCTCATTTCTTACATCAATGGCTTCCTTTCTCTTCTTATCCTGAGCTTCATACTCAGCAGCTTCCTTAACAGCCTTCTCAATATCAGCATCTGAAAGGTTTGAACCTGCTGTAATTGTGATATGCTGCTCTCTTCCTGTTCCTAAATCCTTAGCTGATACGTTTACGATACCATTTGCATCGATATCGA
>CAZVBH010000051.1:0-16012 GCA_964625275.1 uncultured Lachnoclostridium sp. | reverse complement strand
AACTAGCTATTAAATCATAACACAAGAATTTACAAATCGCAATCAAAGGTTTTAATCTCAATGTTATTAAGGCGATTTATTTATAAAGCAAAAAACTCCGATATGCAAAAAAGATTATCGTTGTATTACAGCTTTAATCATTTCAGTGAATCTATCAAAGCGAATATTCCGGGTCCGCTTCGCTACTTGCTCATAACCTTAAAGCCACTTCAGATAAGGTTAAATTTCAATCAAAATGATAAAGATATAAATCCTCTAAATCAGGCTTGCAGGATTGATATTCATAGCTTTTTGGAGGCTCATCTGCTATGACTCTTACAAATATGTTTTTCTCATCCTTTGAAATGCTGCCGACTTTATAGCTTGTGGAAATCTCAGAAAGCTTCTCCTCTGTAGAAGTGATTTCAAAGACCTTGTCAGAAATCTTTTCACAAAGTTCATGAGGCTTTCCAGCATCAATAATTTCACCTTTTTTTAGAAGCAAAACTTCCTTGGCGATGAATTCAATATCGGAAACGACATGTGTCGCTATAATAACTATTTTTTCAAAGGCAATTTCTGCTATCAGATTCCTTATCCTTATTCGTTCCTTAGGATCAAGTCCGGCAGTCGGCTCATCGAGAATAATGATTTTAGGATCACCGAGCATAGCCTGAGCAATTAGTGCACGCTGCTTCATCCCACCGGAAAAACCTCCAAGGCGTTTTGAAGTACAGTCCTGTAAATTGACAAGCTTAAGAAGACGTTCAATGTCTGTCTTAGCTTCGTTCTTTTTCATTCCTTTAAGTGATGCCATATAGTAAAGAAAACGTTCAAGCGTAAAGTCAGGATAAATACCCTGTTGCTGTGGCATAAAGCCAAGTATTTTTCTAAAATCAGCACCCATTTCAGAGGTTAACTGACCATTGAATTCTATAGTTCCGGAATTCGCTTTAAGATTATCAGTGATAATATTCATTAAGGTTGATTTGCCGGCACCATTAGGACCCAGCAAACCATAAACTCCAGGAGTGAATTCATAGGTGAAATCGCTTAGAGCAGTTAGACTTCCATACTGTTTTCTTAGATTTGTAATTGTGAGATTCATAAATTCCGCTTTCCTATTGAAAATTATTATAAAATACTTTGTAGTTTGATTATACCACTTTCTTTGTGATATGCAACAACATATGGCAAAAACCGTATTATTTGTTGCTTTTATTTGTTAGAAGTGCTATAATAAAATAGCAGTTAACTATATGTGTATGGAAGTATAAATGCTTCAAATTGTTACGTAGGGAGGAAAATAAATATGAGTGTAAAAAAGAAAATTATATCTGTTGGTTTAGCTGTGGTAATGCTGATGAATATTGGTCCTACAGCTGCTATTTCTAAATCAGATACCCGATCTGGTGAACTAGATTCACATTATGTTAAAGGCGTGTCAAACATAACATCAACTACAGGTTCTAGTGAGACTTCAACTTCATGTAATGCAGCGGCTAATGTTAGCAGCACATATTCATATGTTAATATATCAACTTTGGCTACTGGTAAAATCACCAAGTCTAATGGATATATGTATTCTGCAAGTGTTAGCTTTAAAGCACCTTCAGGGTGTAGAAGTGTAAAAATAGTTGGTTCTCATTCAGTAAGATATTCATCACAAAATTGGAGCGCTACTACGTCAGTAGTTTATTAATTAATACTTATGTAGTTATAGGAGTATATACTGGTATGAAAAAGTTAAGTATTTGTTCTTTAGTATGTATTGTTTTGTTAACTGCCTGTACTTCTAAAGATACTGAAAAAAATAGTCTTAATGTTGAATCCAATAATTCTAAAATAAGCTTGGACTATTCTGTAAGTGCAAGTTATACCGATAATTATCTTATGTATTTTTCAGATTCTAATATAATGGAATATTATGATATTGAAAGTGGCTATGAAACTACGGTGTGTTCTAAAGCAAATTGTAAGCATCAAGGCACATCTTCACAAAATTCCACTTCAACTTGCGATGGATATGTTGACAGTATAAATAATAGTTGTCTTGCACTTTATGACAGCTATATATATTATGTATATACTCCTGAGGATACCGACAGCAGTAATTATTCGCAATTTTTTGTTAAAAAAATTTGTAGAGCCAAGAAAGATGGTACAGGACGTAAAGATATTGCAGAATTGTCTAATGCACAAAACATTAATTCTGCCTGTTATAGTCAGGGATATTTAGCACTTGGCTATAACAATACATTTGATGAAAGTGGAAATAATCTGGAAAGGTCACAGTCGTCCGCTTCATTAATTAATCTTTCGGATGGAACGGTTATTTCAACACCGGTAAGAGCCGGTTATCAGGGACGGATTACTCAGGTATATTATGATGACGGCTTTTTGATATATGTTTATTTTTCACTATCTGAAGAGATTGAATTTGATAAATGGGATTTGGAATCTGAAGAATATAGTAATTATCTTGATAGTATATCTCAAATTGAAATTATTCAGTTTAATGTTGAAACTTCAGAAGAAAAGGTATTATGGTCAGGTAATGGATCATGTCTGAGTCTTGATTTTGGGTATGCATGCATATCTAGTGATAAGCTTTTAATAATGAGGCTTTCAGATCAGAAAATATATACTTTAGATAGTGAATACAACGATTGCAATCTTAGTCTTTATGATAGTGGTGTTATTATTACTGATAGTGAAAATTCACGTTATCTGACTTATGATTTTGACTCTGAAAGTATTAAAGAAATTGGAGCATTTGATAAGAACTGCGTTATAGATGCTATTACAGAAAATAAAATTTTTGCTTCATTCCCTGATGAATCAAGTTCATCAGGAATGTCAATCTGGTATATTGATAAAGCTGACTTTTTAAATGGAAATTTTGATAAATTTGAGAAAACTAATACTTCTATATAAAATTAACGGGATTTAAGCTTATTTATGATTTGTGAGGGAAAATGAAAAAACTATTTTATATGTGTACAATATGCATGTTTTCTGTATCTATTTTAGCATGCTCTGGTAAGGAAAATTCAACAACATCGCTAAATGAGGTGGACAATGATAATGAAATTGATTCATCGAATGTAGCAGTAACTGACAATGGTACTAATGACGAAGAAGAGGATGATATTTATCCAATGCCGGATGAATATTATGTTGAGTGGGCAATTCCGGATGCTGCTAATATATCTGATGAAAACATAATTGCTTTTAATGATATGCTTTCAGATAATGGTTACGATTTTGGAGTAAAGTTTATAAATTTAGATTTTGATGATTATTCTGAAGCATTAAAAGAATATTCACCTGATATTGCATTTATAGGCTTTGATGATACCACTAAAGATAAAACTACGTCCGTGATAGCTTCAGGATATTTTGAAAATCTTGACAGTTATTTGGAAAATAGCACAATATATTCTAAAATATCTTCCAAGCTTTGGGATAGTGTACGTTATAATGGAAGTATATTTACCATCCCCAATTGCTCAGCACAGGATGCTCCGGTTAGTATTGCTTTTAATTTGGATAACGTATCAAAGGATGTAGCAGAAAGCTTTGATGGCAATATTTCTGAAATAAAGGATATTTTGGAAGGTGGAAACCTTCTATATCAAGTAGTGGGCTTTGAATTTGCCTCATATTATGGGTATGAATATAAATCAGGAGTGCTTGTATCAGAAGATGGAGATGTCTTAAATTTTTTTGATTCTGAAGAATGTGTAGATTGGCTTAGGACTATTAATGAACTTTATGTGAATAACCAGGTGACAGATGATACAGCCAAAGATTGGACCATATGCATTACAAAGGATGTGGGAGCGTTGGATTCTGAAAATACGTATGTTTATGCTAAAAAAGCGATAATAGGTACCAGGTATTCAGCTTCAACAGGAATTTTATCTGCATCAGATAAAAAAGATGATGCCTTCAAATTGCTGGAGTTACTGCATACAGACAGTGATTATGCAAATTGTTTAATTTATGGTACTGAATTTTTAGAAAAAGACGGATATGCTGTTAATACGGCTGGTGAAGTCATAGACAGCTATTTATATAAACTGATTTTAGGGTTGAATGAAAGCCTGTTATGGACTACTGACAACCTGCTTAAGTTTGAATCATATGAGGATAAAATAGATTATTATGATAAGTCTGTAGTTGAATCTCCTGCTATGGATGTTCAACTTGAAAATGATACCTCTGAACTTTTCGAAATAATGCAAAATCAAATATATCTTTGGCAGAGTGATAATCTTGAAAGTGACATTAACAATCTGAAAACCAGTCTACAAGCCTCTAATATTGAGGCTGTGATTTCTGAAATGTCAGATAAAATATCGGCAAAACAGCAGTAGGGATTAGTTGCTAAGCTGTTATAATTCAATGCTGGCATGTGATGCCTTACGTTTGGTGCGTGCTTCAGATTATTAACTATGCAGTTACTGACAGCCGGGAGTAGTGGTATGAGTATCTATATAAATGAGATAATAAAAGTATTCAGCAGAAAAAGTGTTTTAGGAATTATTTTAGCATTGACACTGCTTAATGGAGCCTTACTGTGTATAAATGAAAATCAGAAGACTACCGAATACTCACCATCTCAATATAAAGCAGCTTTTAGCGAGTTAGAAGGAATTTCTTCTGCCACTGTAGCTAATGAACTTAGTCTTAGACTACAAATGATATATGCAATTGAAAGCTTTTCGTTAGGAGAGGATATCGATGACATTCTTGAAGAGTATCCTGTGATTGATGCTCAGAGCTTGCTTGAAGATTATGAGAATAAAAGCTACTTGATTTATACTGATAATATATATTCGGAAGAGGCTTTGCTCAAGGATATATTGGCTGAAGCTGAAAGCTGTGCATATTATCAGGAATACTTGGAGGAAATAGATATAGCTGCTAAAAAGATGACAACTATTTCCCTATTTGCAGATCCAGACAGCTTCAGTTATAAAAATATTGCTAAAACTCCTAAAGCATATTCAAAACTCAAAGGAGTAGAACTTGAAATAGCACCATCGAAAGGTATTTCGATGGCTACAGGCTTTTTAGCTACTGACTTAATTGCTTTTTTAATGGTAATGACAGTAGGCATTTCAATTATAACGCGTGAGAAAGAACTGAATCAGATTGTATTGTCAAGGACCACATTTAACGGCAGAACAGCCTTGGGAATTGTGAAGTTGTCAGCTGTTTGTACAGCAGCATTTGTGGCAGAAATTCTTTTATATGCTACGAATTTTACAATTTCATATTTCACCTATGGCTTTGGCAATTTGTCGAGAATGTTACAGTCGGTATATTATTTTAATGGCAGTAATTTAAAAATATCTGTTTTACAGTATATTATTCTTTTCCTTCTTGCTAAGCTGATAGTTTATTTCATTTTCGCAGGACTTATCTGCTTTGTAACAGTTATTTCAGATAGTGCTTCGAAGGTTTATGGAATACTGATTATTATAATTGGTATTGAGACCGCTTTATATTATATGATATCATCCACAAGCTATTTGAGCCCTTTAAAATATATTAATATTTTGGCTTATGCGAATACTGATGATTTATTCTCAAGTTACTTAAATCTTAATCTGTTTAACAATCCGGTGAATTATATTGGGGTTTTTATAATTTCAGTTTTAGGATTATTTATAGTACTATCGTTACTTTCTGTTTTTACTTTCTCAAAAGGAAAAGTTATTAAAAATCGTACTAAAAGATTTAATTTCACCAATATTTCATTATTTAAAGGCAGACATACAAGCCTGTTTTTACATGAGTGCTATAAAATATTTATTAACGGGAAGGTTTTGCTTATATTAATTGCTTTTACGGCTATAATTTTTTATACTTATGAGCCACTAAAGGAAAACTTTGCTTCAGTAGATGAAATTTATTATAAACAGTATATGTTAAAACTTGAAGGAACATATACAGCAGAAAAAAAACAGGAAATAGAAGCTGAGGATGACAAGTTTCAAAGTATTCAGGCTGAAATTGCTCGTGCAATGGCAGACACAAAAGAGCATGGCAATCTAGTTCTGATGAAATATCAGAACACCTTGGCAGCCCAAGCCGCCTTTGAACAGGTAAAGGAACATTCTGAATACTTGCAGAGTACCCAGGATGGAGAATTTGTTTATGACTCCGGCTATAAGCTGCTTACAGGTGATGACTCAGCCGGTAATAAAGATCTTCTACTTGCACTCACAGCAGTAATTATGCTGATACTATGTATTACATATGTCTATTCAGCTGAATATCAGACCGGTGCAAGTACTTTATTAAAAATATCCTATAAAGGACGTTATGCTACCTTTTTGTGTAAATTTTTTATAAGCTTGATAATTGTTACAGTAATATACATATTAACATATGTGACTTATTTTTATAATGTTTTGTCATCCTATGGTACTCGGAAAATCAACGCACCACTATGCTCACTAGAGGCCTTTTCGGATTGGAATATGACGATTAAAAGCTATTTGATACTGATAAGCATCATTAGATATCTGGCACTTATTTGTGCTATGTTGATAATATTTTTCTTATCAACCAAGCTAAAAAGCTTGGTTGCCACCTTACTGGTAAGTACAATTATATTGGTGTTGCCAATTTTACTTTCCCTCTTGGGAATAACTGCTTTTGATTATGTACTTTTAAATCCATTTTTGATTTCACATTTCGCATAACAGTAAGCTATTTTTTCTTTTCATTGGCATAGATAAGACCATAAATACCACCACAGGTTCCACCGATAATATGTGTGAGCTGTGAAACGTTATCAGTAACGGTAATGGCATCAATAAGCTCACCACCTACATACAATACAAAAACCAGCAAAAATGAAATTGGAATGGTACCGCTTTTAAGACTAACTGCACTAGCCAGAATAATAAACATAAATACGATTCCACTTGCACCCAAGAGAGCGGTATGAGGGAAAAGTATATTATTTACAAGTCCCGTAATAAAGGCAGTTATTACAATCATTTCCAAAAGATTTATGCTACCGTATTTCTCTTCAAGAATAGGTCCCAAAAGAAGTATAAGAAGCATATTTCCTGAATAATGTGCCCAGCTTGAATGACCAAGAACGTGAGTGAAAAGTCTGACATACATAAGAGGATTTTTTAAACTGTCTCTATAGGTACAAAAAAGCAAAGCATTTGATTTCCCATTAGTAAGAAAATTAAGTAACAGAGCAAATAATGATATAAGCGCAAACGTAAGTGTAACCGGTGCGTTATAATTGAGTTTCTTTAACAGCTTCATAAATAAAATCCTTTCAGTTATTTGAGCGTTTAATCAAAAATTCTTCTATAAACTAGAGCCGGCATATCACCGGCTCTTTTTAGTATCTAAAAGTAAGACATCTCTAAATTTATTGATTGTTGACTGCATCAACAAATCTAAGAAAGGCAGCCTTACCTAAACTATCTCTCTTGTAAACACCGGCCTGGCAGAGAATGTCACAATAAACATAACCGATTTCATTATGAAGAATTGCTTCAACCCTTTCATCAGAAATGCCCTTAAAGCTGCCATACTTTTTGGCAAGACCATCGACCCATTCCTTATGCTTGGCAATCACTTCATTTTCAGTAATATCCTTACCTGCAATAAGATATTCCTTTAAAAGCTCCATCTCGTTTTTAAGTCGGGAAGGAAGTACTGCAAGTCCCATAACTTCGATAAGACCAATATTTTCCTTCTTGATGTGGTGATGCTCTGCATGTGGATGATAAACACCAAGAGGATGCTCATCAGTAGTGATATTGTTTCTGAGAACAAGATCAAGCTCATAGCTTTCCCCACGTCTTCTTGCAATAGGGGTAATTGTATTGTGAGGCACACCATCAGTCTCAGCAAAGATAAAAGCGGCTTCATCAGTATATTTGCGCCAGGCAGCGAGAATTTTATCTGCAAGCTCAATGATTCTTGATTTGTCATTACAGCTAAGTCTGATGCATGACATAGGCCATTTGATAATGCCTGCATCTATATCCTCAAAGTCCTTGAATGAAAGCTTAGTTTCAATTTCGGCCTTAGCCATTGGAAATTCATAATTTCCACCTTGGAAATGGTCATGTGTAAGAATTGAACCGCCAACGATAGGAAGATCGGCATTTGAACCGATGAAGTAATGAGGAAGAATGGTTACAAAATCCAAAAGCTTTGCAAATGCATTATGGTCAATCTTCATTGGAGTATGCTCTGAATTGAATACAATACAGTGCTCATTATAGTAAACATATGGCGAATACTGAAGGAAAAAATCCTCATTATTAAGTGTCATAGGGATAATTCTGTGATTTGAACGACATGGATGATTACCACGTCCCGCATAACCCTCATTTTCCTTACAAAGAAGGCACTTAGGATAATTGGAAGCCTTAGCCTTGAGGGCAGCGGCAATAGCCTTCGGATCCTTCTCAGGCTTACTCAAATTAATTGTAATATCAAGTGGACCATATTCGGTATCGGTAATCCATTTTAAGTCCTTCTTAACTCTGTAGGTACGAATATAATCGCTTGCCTTTGAAAGAGAATAGTAGTAATTTGTTGCAGCAACAGGACTTTCCTCATATTTTTGATAAAATGTGGAAATAACCTCGCTAGGTCTTGGCATAAGCGCAGCCATAAGCTCAGCATCAAATAAATCCTTACTTGTAATATCATCAGAAAGAATACCACGATTAATCGCATCGGCCATAATGCTGCCGAGAATGTCTTCAAGAGGCTTGTCCTCTGCAACAGCCTCCTCATCATATTCATCAAGAGAAGCTGCTTTTAAAATTCTATTTCTTACGAAAATTGCATCATATTTAGTGAAAAGGCCATTATCAAGACCGTACTTAACTAAAGAAGCAATATCCTTGCTTACATTTGACATAAGTATCTACCTCCGGGAAATTAATGAAAACAGACAGAAAAAGACTACTGTCCGAAAGAATAATAAAATATATATAGAACATAATAAATCTTTTATAGAAAATAATCAATCATTATATTGATAAAATGGAGATAGTGAAGTCTTTTACGTCAATGCTAAAGAAGAAAATTTACTAACTAATCTGATTATATATGTAACAAAAACATCCAAAGGCATCTGGCTGCGAGGAGTGATTGAAAAAAATTGTTAAAAAAATATATTTGAGGGTTGACATATAGGACTCTAGGGTATATCATGAACACATGAACAATTATTCATATGTTCATAGCAATTAAACGATGTTGTTTATGGAGGCATTATTTAATGGAAAATGAACCTAAAGAAAAAAAGTGTGGCTGCGGGTGCGACCATGGTACCGAAGAACCGCATAAGCATAATTGTGCTGAGGTGGTAGCAGAGGTTAAGCCCTTACTTCCTTCAGAGGAATCCTTATTTGATCTTGCTGAGATTTTTAAGGTCTTTGGAGACACCACACGAATCAGAATTTTGTTCTGTCTTTTTGAACACGAAATGTGTGTTAATGATATTGCAGAGCTTTTAGATTATACTCAGTCTGCAATATCTCATCAGCTTAGAGTACTAAAGAATGCCAAGCTTGTTACAAGCAGGAGAGAAGGCAAGCAGATTCTTTATTCGCTTTCTGATGATCATGTCAGAACAATTATTGATCAGGGTATTGAGCATATCTCAGAATAGCCTGTATCGCTAAAGCCACTTAGGTGGCAAGGATTAATAAGCACAATTAAGGCTTACACTTATTAATCTTACAATCTTAAAGCCAAAATGTAAATAAAAATGTCGGGCAAAAAGCCCGGGAAAGAGGTCATTATGAAAAAGAAATTTAAAGTAGAAGGAATTGATTGTCCAAATTGTGCAGCTAAAATCGAGAAGATGATTGGCGAGCTTCCGGGAGTTACCAGCTCAAAGATTAATTTTATGGCAGAAAAGCTTACAGTTGAAGCAGATGACAGCGTAGCAGCAACTCTCCTTGATGAAGTAAAGAAAACTGTTAAGGTTGTTGAACCGGATGCAACAGTTTCAGAAGCTTAGAGTATAACTTTGATTAAGAGAGGAAACCTTCCATGAGTTTAAATCCAAAGCAGAAAAAATTACTGACAAGAATTATAATCTCTGCAGTTATTTATTTGGCTGCAATGATTTTAGATAAAGTAGGAATCTTAGATCCGGAAAAATCTACAGCAATGCTGATAATAACCTTTGTGGCATTTTTGATTCCATATCTTATCGTTGGCTATGACATTCTTCTCTCGGCAGTCAGGAACATCAGTCGTGGTCAGATTTTTGATGAAAAATTTCTGATGATTGTTGCTACCTTTGGAGCCTTTGCAATAAAGGAATTCGAAGAAACCGTTGCAGTTATGCTGCTTTTCCAGATAGGTGAGCTTTTCCAGAGCTATGCAGTAGGAAAGTCCAGAAAATCTATTACAGACATGATGGATATTGCTCCTGAATATGCTAATCTTATCGGTGAGGACGGTGAAGCAACCCAGGTTGATCCTGATGATGTAGAAGTAGGCAACATAATTCTCATAAGAAGTGGTGAAAAGGTTCCTCTTGATGGAATAATAGTTGACGGAAAGACAATGATGGATACCTCAGCCCTTACCGGTGAGAGTGTTCCACGAAGTGCAAATGTTGGCGATGAAGTGCTTTCGGGCTGCATCAATGGTCAGGGAGTAATTAAAGTCAGAGTAACAAAGCCTTATGATGACTGTACTGTAGCCAAGGTATTAGAGCTTGTCGAGGAAGCAAGTGATAACAAGGCTGAGACAGAAAATTTCATTACCAGATTTGCAAGATACTATACACCTGTAGTAGTTATAGCAGCATTCTTACTGGCAGTTTTACCTCCTATATTTAAACTAAGAACTCTCAGTGCCAGTATAAGAACAGCCTGCGTTTTCCTTGTAACCAGCTGCCCATGTGCATTGGTAATATCAGTACCACTCAGCTTTTTCGGAGGAATCGGAGCAGCAGCCAAGAAGGGTGTACTTGTAAAGGGTGGTAATTACCTTGAAGCTATTGCAAAGGCCGGCGTTTTTGTATTCGATAAAACCGGTACACTTACAAAAGGTAATTTCACTGTTACAAAAACCATATGTGAAGGCAGCAATACTGAAGCAGATTTGATTGCTGCAGCAGCTGTGGCAGAAGCAGGTTCAACCCATCCTATAGCACTATCAATTCTTGACAAAGCTCGTCAGCTTGGAATAAATCCTGTAAAGGCTGATTCAATTGAAGAGGTTCCAGGCCATGGTATCAAGGCAGTTACCTCAGAAGGTGACATTCTTGCCGGCAATCTGAAGCTGATGAAGAAATTTAATGTTTCAGCTCAAGAAACCGCAGAGGTTGGAAGTCTTGTATATGTAGCAAAAGCAGGAAGGCTTTTGGGAATAATTGTAGTAGCAGATGCACTTAAGCCGGACAGCGCAAAAGCCATTAAGGGACTTAAGGAGCTTGGCGTAGGGCGAACAATAATGTTATCAGGTGATAAAGAAGCCGTTGCAAAAGACATTGCTTCAAAGGTAGGCCTTGATCAGGTATATGCAGAGCTTCTTCCTGACCAAAAGGTTTCAAAGCTTGAAGGTATAATTAAAGAAACTGAAAAGGTTAAGGTAGCCTACGTTGGAGATGGAATTAATGATGCACCGGCATTATCAATTTCAGATGTAGGCATAGCAATGGGCTCACTTGGCTCAGATGCAGCTATTGAAGCAGCTGATGTAGTTCTTATGGATGACAAGCCATCAAAGCTTTGTGATGCAGTAAAAATTGCAAGAAAGACAAATCGAATTGTAACTCAAAATATTGTTTTTGCTCTTGCTGTTAAATTTGTAGTACTAGTTTTAGGCGCACTCGGTGTTGCAACAATGTGGGAAGCAATAGTAGCAGACGTAGGCGTAATGGTTCTGGCAGTATTAAATGCAACGAGAACTCAGCTGTTAGCAAGAAAATAAAATTATGACAATTATGTCAAAAGGCACAGTCTTCGGATTGTGCCTTTTTTATTTCTCATAAAAGTTTGTTTCTTTAACTTGATTTTAGGAATGGGTTGTATTATATTCAAAAAGGTAAAGAGAATATGTTAGATTCTGACCTTAATAGGAAGCAATGTAATCTTTAATTATAAGAAATCTAATCCTTAATTAATGGAAATCACCGGCTTCGAAATTCAAATATATAGAATCTCATAGATAAGGAGGTTTGTTGCATTTTCACTATATAAGTACAGTGTTTTTTGCAACTTATAAAATTTTATGAAAAATAAAAAGCTGATTTTAATTTATCTCTGTGCCGCTTTTTTGACAACGGCATGTGGCAGCAATAATACAAATCAAAATCAGGGTACTACAAACACAGATACACCGGCTGAGGTGGCAACATCAGTAGAGGAAATAGAAACTGAAAATGCTGCGGATGCTTCAGAAAATGCTGTGGAAATAACAGACGATTTTGAAATTGTTTCAGATGTTGTTGGTGGAGTCACACAGGATGGAAATACCTATATAATTACAAAAGAGGGAGAATATAAGCTCTCAGGTAAGCTTACAGAGGGAACGATAGTAGTAGAGGTGTCTGATAAAGAGGACGTCACACTTATTCTTAATGGAGTGTCAATTACAAGCTCTGAAAATTCACCGATTAATGTAGTAAATGCTGACAGCATTAAAATCAAATCTGAGGAAAGCACCTATAATGAAATAATTGATACGAGAAGCGCCAAAGAGGAATCAGATGAGGATACTGATGACAGCTCAGATGAAAATGCGGCAATTTATGCAACATGTGATTTGAGTCTTGTAGGAAAAGGCTCACTCGTGGTTTCTTCAACCTATAATAACGGAATTCAATCAAAAAAAGAATTAAGCATAAAAAATGTAACCTTGAAGGTAACAGCAGCTAATAATGCCATAAAGGGAAATGATTCACTTGAAATTGAGTCAGGTGAAATCGTTGCAATTGCAACAGGTGGAGACGGACTCAAAACCTCTAATTCGGACATGTCTTCTTCGGGTGATATGCGTGGAACACTTACAATTTCAGGCGGAAATATAGATATATATGCAGCCTGTGACGGTATTGACTCAGCTTATTCGGTAGATATTTCAGGAGACGGAAACTTAAATATCTATACTGATTCTTATTCGGATTATTCAGGAGAAGTTAAGGAATCAGATGATACTGATTTTTATATTGTAGTTGCCTCAGATGTTTATTCAGAGGACAATGATTATTATGCTTATTACTATAATGATGATGAAGAAGACGGTAAATGGGTACAGGCAACCTATGTATCAACAGTTTCTTCAGGACGAAGCCGTTACTATGGACTTCTATTGACTGAGCCTTCAGGTTACTCCTCAGTAGCTTATTATATTTTTGAATCAGGAGTCACGCCTTCGCTTGATTCCTATATTGCAGCCTCAGACGGAGGAAGTATAAACACTTCAATGAATGCTTATCTGATTTCATCAGTTTCCTCAGAGACAATTACAGGTGACTGGAACAGCCTCAGCACTTCAAAAAGCAGCTCAGGCAGTGCACAGGAATATTCCACAAAGGGAATTAAGGCAGACAGCGAGATTACAATTAGTGGAGCAGTAATCACAATATATTCTACAGATGATGGCATCCATGCAAATAATAACAGACTTGAAGCCAATGCTTTTGGACTTGGACTTGTTACCATAAGTGGTGGTACTGTCACAATAGCAGCAGGAGATGATGGAATACATGCCGATAATACTCTTTTAGTAGAGGGCGGAACTGTAAATGTGTTGAAATCCTATGAAGGTCTTGAGGCCTCAGATACGCTTACAATTGCAGGAGGTACTGTTTATGCTTATGCTTCAGATGATGGGCTTAATGCAGGTACACTAATCGAGGTTACGGGTGGCTATGTAGATGTTACAACTCCAAGTGGAGATACAGATGCCATTGACTCAAATGGAAACTATGAGCAGTCAGGTGGAGTTGTGCTTGTAAAAGGAGGCTCATCTTCAGGAAGTGTATCAGGCTCCATTGACGTAGATGGAAGTGTAATAGTTACCGGAGGAACTGTTTTTGCAATGGGCGGAATTTGTGAGACACCGGAGGATTCGGTTAATGCCTACGTAATGAGCGGACAGTCCTTTAGCGCAGGTGAATATGTGCTTAAGGATTCAGATGGCAATGAAGTAATAAGCTTCACACTTGAAAACTCTTATACAAATGCCTGGGTTGCCTCAGAGCTTCTTACAACAGACAGTGATTATATACTTACAAAAGATGGTGAGGAGCTTCTTACCTGGACTCAGGAGGAAGGAACCATGGGGGCAAGTAGCTTTGGAGGCTTTGGCCAGGGAGGCTTTGGTGGAAACCAGGGTGGAGGAGGCTTTGGTCAGGGCGGTGGCCGAAGATAATTATTCGGAGGAATAGTCATGTATCTTTTATTAGCAGAAGATGAAAAGGATTTATCAAAGGCACTTGTTGCAGTGCTTACAAAAAATAATTATACAGTAGATGCAGTATACAATGGCAGGGATGCCTTTGACTATGCATCGATGACAGACTATGATGGCATAATTTTAGACATAATGATGCCTTACATGGACGGAATTGAAGTCTTAAAAAAGCTTAGAGCAAAAGGAATCCAGACACCTGTTATTCTGCTGACTGCCAAGGCAGAGGTAAATGACAGGATTGAAGGACTTGACGCCGGTGCAGATGACTATTTACCCAAGCCGTTTGTTATGGGTGAGCTTCTTGCGAGGCTTCGTGCAATTACACGCAGAAAGGGAGAGGTCGCACCAAATCGTCTGACCTTTGGAAATATTATTCTTGATTCAGATACAGCAACACTCGGAAATGGCAGTGATACCATCAGACTTACTCACAAGGAATATCAGATAATGGAGATTTTTATGAGTCAGCCTGGCAATCTTATTTCCACAGAAAGACTGTTAAATAAAGTTTGGGGCTATGATACTGATGTGGAAATAAATGTCGTATGGGTAGCTATTTCATCCTTGAGAAAAAAACTTCAGAATTTGAAGGCTGATAGTGAAATAGAAGCTGTACGTGGACTGGGCTATACATTGAAAAAAATGTCTTGATTGAAATGGCTGGGTGGGAATATGCTGAAATCATTAAAAAAGAGATTTGTAATACTTGCAATGGCAGGCATGCTTTTAATAACCTTAATCGTTGTTGGTGCAATAAATATAATCAATTATGTAAATGTAAAAAGCTCTATTGAAGGAATGGTAGACCTCATTGGCTACAATGACGGCTCTGTACCCGGATTGCAGAATAAACTGATTCTTGAAAATTTACAGGAAGAATCTGATCCTGATAAATTGGAAAATTCTGATACTGATAAAGCTCCACAGCCGGCTGAAAACTTAGATGGACAGGCTGACAAAGGTGATGAGCAGAATGAAAAGAATCAAATAAATTCACATCAGCCCTCGGACAAGCTTAAGTTTAATGAAGAAAGCCAGAAGCTTATTGATAAAGGCAAGGTTGCCTATGATGCTGAAAGTCAGTATACAACCAGGTTTTTTTCAGTTACCTATGCTTCTGATGGAACCATTTTGAATACAAACGTTGATAATATTGCTACCTATACAGAAGAAGAAGCGGAGCAAATAGCTTCTGAAATATATTCAGGAAAGAAAGCTTGTGGCTGGGACGGACATTATTATTTTGATAAGATAGACAAAGATGGCAATACCATGATTATATATTTGGATTGCTCTACAGAAACCTCAAACTGCAAAAGGCTGCTTATTATTTCTTCCTTAGTAGCGCTTGGCAGTCTTATCCTGGAATTTATTATACTTATTTTACTTTCCGGTAAAGTGGTAAGGCCTGTTGCAGAAAGCATCATCAAGCAAAAGGAATTTATAACAGATGCGAGTCATGAGCTAAAGACTCCACTGACCATTATATCTGCAAATGCAGAGGTAATGGAGATGATGGACGGAGCTAATGAATGGACAGAGAGTATTCAAAAGCAGACAGCGAGAATGACAAAGCTGGTAA
>CAZVBH010000050.1:0-16085 GCA_964625275.1 uncultured Lachnoclostridium sp. | reverse complement strand
TAAAGCCTAGTACCAATATAAAAATGATATTGAACAAGGTTTTTTAAATAATTTCGGCAAATTATATGTGTTGATGGTAACAATATAATTCCACCAAATATTATTATAAAATAAAAATATATATTAATTCCTTGTAAGAAAGCATATATCACAAAAAATATGTAAGCTGCCAATAATATTAAATCAATTATTAAAAAAGGGATATGTCCTGATACATTATTTTTTAGCTGAATCTTTTTATTTTCTATTGTAGTTAATTTATTTTTAATCTGGTTGATATAGAAATCATATCTATTACATATTTCAATAAGTCTTCCTCTATAGCCAAAATACATTTCAAAATATTCTGAATCGTTCATTTTTCCATCCATCAAATAATTAATCGGAATCTATTTATTCTTTGCTAATTGCTCATAACCTTAATGCCACTACGTGGCACATTAATAGAAGTCCAACCTCCTATTTATGCTGAAAAATTAGGTTATCCAAAAAATTAGGTTTCTTGGATTCACTTAACACCGCTTAAGAAGCGGGAACTTTTCAGATAAGGTTTAAAATTATTCACTCTATAAAAAAATCACAGATAGCTATATCTGTGATTAAACGGAGAAAGAGGGATTTGAACCCTCGCGCCGCGCAAACGACCTACACCCTTAGCAGGGGCGCCTCTTCAGCCTCTTGAGTATTTCTCCAACTGAACCCTGTCAACTATGCAGTTTTCATGCGCCATTTCGTGACGCATTTAACAGTATATCAAACTAATTTTTATATGTCAACTATTAAATAAAATTTTATAATTTAAAAATTTCTCAGTAATTGGTTATAAGATAAATAAAGAAATAATTCAAAGCAGATATTCCTGATTCACTTTGCTACTTGCTCATAATCTTAATGCCAGTTTGATAAGAATAAAAGCCCATAGCTTTCACACCATGGGCTTTTATGTACTAATTATTCGTCTGTATTACTTTCTGCTTCGGTATCTATTATACCTTCATCTGAGTCATTATCTGCATTACTTTCATCTAAGTCTGATTCTATAGTTGCTTTTTCTGTTTCTTCATCTGACTCATCTGGAAGCTCTGGTTCTTTATCTGTTATGGCAATACCTGCTACTACAGTACCTTCTGTCAGATTCATACATTTTACACCTGATGTATTACGTCCTATTGTACTGATATTTTCAGTTGTCATCCTTATTATGATACCTTCATTGGTAATAAGCAGTAAATCATCCTCTGGTGCGACAATCTTCATGCCAACAAGCTTACCGGTCTTTTCGTTAATCTTGTAGCATACAATTCCTTTACCACCCCTGTGCTGTCTGCTAAACATTGCAGATTCAGTTTTCTTACCCATACCATTTTCTGTTATGAATAATAGAATGTCATCCATTGAAGCTATCTGAACGCCTATTACTTTATCTCCTTCAGAAAGTGAAATGCCCCTTACGCCACATGCACTTCTTCCTGTTGGTCGTACATCCTTTTCATTACAGGTTACAGACATACCCTGTTCTGTTGCAATTATAATATCATCACTACCTGAGGACTTTACAACTTCAATTAAATTATCACCATCACGTAGAGAAATTGCCTGAATTCCAACCTTTCGAATATTCATATATTCTCTTATGGCTGTTTTCTTGACTGTTCCCCCTTCAGTTACCATTATAAAATTGCCGTCAATATCAAGACCTTCAACAGGTATGATTACTGCTACTTTTTCTTCAGGCTGTAATTGAAGCATATTTATTACAGCAGTACCTCTTGAGGTTCTTGATGCTTCTGGAATTTCATAAGCCTTTAATTTATATACTCTTCCTTTATTTGTAAAGAATAGCAATAATGTATGGTTAGTCGTTGTAAATATATTTACGAGTCTGTCATCATCTATTGTTGACATTCCCTTAATTCCCTTGCCACCTCTATTTTGTGTACGGAAATGTTCAGGAGACATTCTCTTTATATAGCCTTTATCGGTCATTGTAACTACAACCTTATCATCAGAAATAAAATCTTCTATGTTCATTTCTGATTCGTCTATGCCTATTGATGTTCTTCTGTCATCTGCATATTTTGCACATACTACCAGAATTTCTTCTTTTACAACACCTAAGAGTTTTTTCTCATCAGCAAGTATTGCTTTAAATTCAGCAATTTTCTCCATTAAGGCTTTATACTCATCTTCAAGCTTTTCTCTTTCCAAGCCTGTCAGCTGGCGAAGTCTCATTTCTACGATATTGGTTGCCTGGATATCATCAAAATCAAAACGATCCATAAGTCCCTGCTTTGCCGCAGGTGTAGATGGAGAATTTCTGATTATCCTTATTACCTCATCAATGAAATCAAGAGCTTTAAGAAGTGCTTCTAATATATGTGCTCTTTCTTCTGCTTTATTTAAATCATATTGTGTTCTTCTTCTTACTACATCCTCCTGATGAGAAAGATATACTGAAAGCATCTGAAGAAGATTTAGAATCTTTGGCTCATTATTTACAAGAGCAAGCATTATTACGCCAAAGCTGTCCTGTAATTGTGTATGCTTGTAAAGCTGATTTAAAATTACTGTAGGATTTGCATCACGACGAAGCTCGATTACAATTCTCATTCCTTCTCTGTCGGACTCGTCTCTTAAATCTGTAATTCCATCAACTCTTTTTTCTTTTACAAGCTCAGCTATTTTTTCAATAAGCTTTGCCTTGTTTACCATGTAAGGTATTTCAGTAACAATAATTCTATTTTTTCCATTTGCCATAGGCTCGATATTTGTGACAGCTCTTACTTTTATTTTGCCACGTCCTGTTCTATAGGCCTCTTCAATTCCTCTTCTTCCAAGAATTTGAGCTCCTGTAGGAAAATCCGGTCCTTTGACAATTTCCATTACCTCATCAATGGTAGTTTCTTTTTCTTCTATTTTATTATCTATTATTTTAACTACAGCATTTATTACCTCGCGTAAATTGTGAGGTGGAATATTTGTAGCCATACCTACGGCAATACCTGAGGTTCCATTTACCAGTAAGTTGGGTATTCTTGCAGGAAGTACATCAGGTTCTTTTTCTGTTTCATCAAAGTTTGGTGAAAAGTCTACAGTATCTTTATTGATATCTGAAAGCATTTCCATTGAGATTTTTGAGAGTCTTGCTTCAGTATATCTCATTGCTGCTGCTCCATCACCGTCGATAGAGCCAAAATTTCCATGTCCATCAACCAATGGATATCTTGTAGACCATTCCTGTGCAAGATTTACCAAAGCTCCATAAATTGAGCTGTCACCATGAGGATGATATTTACCCATTGTATCACCGACAATTCTTGCACACTTACGATGTGGCTGATCCGGTGTATTTCTAAGTTCACTCATTGCATAGAGGATTCTTCTCTGAACAGGCTTCATACCGTCACGTGCATCCGGAAGTGCTCTTGCTGCAATAACTGACATGGCATACTCAATATAAGACTTTTCCATTGTCTTTTTGAGATCTACGTCATTAATTTTATCAAAGATATGTTCGTCCATAAATCCTCCAACTAAATATCAAGGTTTTCAGCAAATTTAGCATTTTTAATGATAAATTCTCGTCTTGGTTCAACCTCATCACCCATAAGTGTATTAAAGGTAACATCAAGCTCACTGATTATATCATCATCCATGTTTACCCTCTTTAGGATTCTCTTTTCAGGATCCATTGTTGTCTCCCAAAGCTGCTCAGGATCCATTTCACCAAGACCTTTGTATCGCTGAACCTTATTATTTGAATCACGTCCGATTTCTTTCATTATGCTGTTTAATTCATCATCATTGTAGGCATACCACACCTTTTTGTTTCTCTCTATTTTATAGAGTGGTGGCATGGCAAGATATACATAGCCCTGCTTAATTAACTCAGGCATAAATTTATAGAGAAAGGTTAATAAAAGTGTTGCTATATGTGCACCATCGACATCGGCATCGGTCATGATTATAATTTTATGATATCTAAGCTTTGTAATATCAAAATCATCATGTATTCCTGTACCAAAAGCCGTAATCATTGCTCTTATTTCATTATTTGCTAAAATATGATCAGGTCTTGCTTTTTGCACATTTAATATTTTTCCTCTTAGTGGAAGAATTGCCTGTGTAGCTCTTGATCTTGCTGTTTTAGCTGAGCCACCCGCAGAATCTCCCTCTACGATATAAATTTCGCAATTTTTTGGATCCTTATCTGAACAATCTGCAAGTTTTCCAGGTAAAGACATTCCCTCCAGGGCAGTCTTTCTTCTGGTTAAATCTCTGGCTTTTCTTGCAGCATCTCTTGCACGCTGAGCAAGAACTGATTTTTCAATAATTGCTTTTGCTGTTGCAGGATTTTGTTCAAGGAAATATGTAAGCTTTTCACTTACAACACTGTCTACTGCACTTCTTGCTTCAGAATTGCCAAGCTTTTGCTTTGTCTGTCCTTCAAACTGTGGCTCAGGAATCTTAATGCTTACAATTGCAGTCAAACCTTCTCTTATATCTTCACCTGTAAGATTTGCTTCGCTTTCCTTTAACAGCTTATTTTTTCTTGCATAGTCATTAAAGGTCTTTGTCAGCGCACTTCTAAATCCGGCTATATGTGTACCACCCTCAGGTGTTGTTATATTATTTACAAAGCTGTAAACATTTCCATCATATCCATCATTATGCTGTAGTGCAACCTCTACACTTACATCTCCAACAATTCCTTCGCAATAAATTATATCATCATAAATTGGATGAGTTGCTCTGTTAAGATATTGAACATACTCAATAATTCCACCTTCATAATGAAATTCTTCAACTACCTCTTCTTCTTCACGTTTATCATGAAGTACAATTTTTAATCCTTTTGTTAAAAAGGCCATTTCGCGAAGTCTTTGTCTTAATATATCATAGTCATAGACTGTATCTTCAAAAATTGTATTATCAGGAAGGAAATGAACCTCTGTTCCTGTATGATCACTTGTTCCTACTCGTTCAAGCTCTGTTATAGGCTTTCCTTTTTCATATTTTTGACAATATTTATGACCATCATGATTTACCGTAACCTCAAGCCAGGTTGAAAGTGCATTTACTACAGATGCACCTACTCCATGAAGACCACCGGATACTTTGTATCCTCCACCACCAAATTTTCCACCTGCATGAAGAATCGTAAAAACTACTTCTACAGTTGAAATACCCTTGTCCTTATTTTTTTCGACAGGTATACCACGTCCATTATCAATTACTGTTATAGAATTATCTTCATTTATTGTAACATCGATTTTTGTACAATAGCCTGCAAGTGCCTCGTCTACAGAGTTGTCAACTATCTCATAAACAAGATGATGAAGTCCTCTGCTTGAGGTTGAGCCTATGTACATGCCAGGTCTTTTGCGAACTGCTTCAAGACCCTCCAGAATTTGAATCTGATCGGCACCATATTCCTGTTCAACCTTAGTTTCTAATTCCATAAAATACCTCCATTAACAATATGAAATATACTGTTACTAATTTTTCTTTTTTCCACAAATTCCTCAAGACCTGTACATGTTATAAAGGTCTGAATGTCATTTATTTCATCTAACAGCTTTGTCTGTCTGTTTCTGTCAAGCTCTGACAAAACATCATCCAGAAGCAGTACCGGTGTATCATTAATTTTTCTTTTCACCAATTCTATTTCTGCAAGCTTTAGAGAAAGTGAAACACTACGCTGTTGTCCTTGTGAGCCATAAATTCTTACATCTTCTCCATTAACATAAAAGCAAATATCATCTCTGTGCGGACCGGTCGTAGTAGTTTTTAAATTTATATCTCTTTTAATATTTGATGTAAGCTGATTTTCAAAAGCATCAAGCTCTACATTTGGTTTATACTGAATTTTTAATTCTTCCTTACCTGATGTCAGTTGATAATGCTTTTCTCTTATTATTTCAGATAAATCATCTATAAATTTTTTACGTTCATAGATAATTTTTGATCCGTAAGTAATCAGCTGTCTGTTCCATATATCTATTGTATCTTCAAGTGAGCTATTAAACGGTATCTGTTTAATCAAATTATTTCTTTGAAAAAGTACTTTATTGTAAGCTGATAAGTCTCGTATATATACCTTATCGAGCTGACATAGCTCCATGTCTATAAATCTTCTTCTTTCAACAGGTCCATTTTTTATCATTGAAAGATCCTCAGGTGAAAATGCAATAACATGTAAAAGTCCATATAATTCTGAACTTTTCTTTAGTTTGATGCCATCTACAGCTGCACCTTTTGAACCTGAGCGCTTAAGATGCATATCAATTTTATGACCTATCCCGGCTTTTTTAATACCTATACGAATATGAGCTTCATCTTCTTTTATTTTTATAAGCTCACGATCTTTGCTGCCACGATGTGATTTTGTTGTGGCTGCAACAAAAATTGATTCTAAAATATTTGTCTTGCCCTGAGCATTATCACCATAAAGGATATTAATGCCACTATTAAAGTTCACATCAAGCCTTTCATAATTTCTAAAATTAAAAAGCTGTAAATAATCAATCTGCATTTTTTCCGGTTACCATAAACTGTTTTCCATTACAGTCAACTACATCTCCATCATAAAGCTTTCTGCCTCTGCGAAGATCAACCTCACCATTTACCTTTGCTTCTCCATTTAAAATCATGTCCTTTGCATCTACACCTGACTCAGCTATGCCTGCAAGCTTTAATGCCTGACCTAATTTAATAAATTCATCTCTTATTCTAATTTTTTCCATTTTATCCACCAATTTTTATATATTAAAATTTACTGGTAACACCAGATAATTATATGATGAGCTTTCATTTCTGATAAAGCAAGGAGCCTTAGCATTAGTCATATATATTGTTATTTCATCATCATCAATTACCCTGAGAACATCCATGATAAATTTAGGATTAAAGCCTATCATCATGTCCTTACCTTCTTTTTCAACCTCTATTTCTTCATCCAATGTACCTATGCTTGTTTTCATATTAAGAGTTATTCTTCCATCATAGATTCCAATAATTAAAGGTCTCTTTTCGCTTTCCTTTACTAAAAGCATTGAACGGTCAAAGCAGTCATAAAATTCTTTTTTATTTACAGTAAACTTTGTATCAAAATCGTCATTTATCATCTGTCTGACATTTAAATATCTGCCCTCAATTAAACGAGAAAGCACTATGGTATCGTCAAATTCAAAAATTATATTTTTGTCTGAAAAATAAATGGTTACATATTTTTCAATATCTGTATCCAAAAGCTTTATAATTTCATTCAGCGACTTTCCCGGAATAATAACATCTTTTGAATCATAGCTTTGCTTTAATTCTACATTTCTCATTGAAATTCTATGACCATCAAGTGAAGTAACTGTAAGTATATTGTCATTAATTTCAAAATGCTCACCTGTCATCACTTTATTATTTTCATTGTCAGAAACCGAAAAAATTGTCTGTCTTATAATTTCTCTTAAGGTGAAATGACTTATTTCTACTGAATCATCTCTTGAAAATTCAGGAATTTTAGGAAAATCATAGCCTGAAAGACCAGAAATTGTGAACTTAGATTTACCACATTTAAGAGTAGTAAGATAATTTTCATCTACTGAGATGCTTACCATATCATCCGGAAGCTTTCTTACCATATCGGAAAATATTTTTGAATTAAGTGCTACCTGTCCTTCTTCTTCTACTCTGCCATTTAGAATAGTATCTATATTTAATTCCATATTGCTTGATGAAATTTTAATTTTACCATCTATTGTTTCAATAAAGAGACATTCCAGCACAGGCATTGTACTTTTAGTAGAAACAGCCTTTAGTGCAATATTGATGGATGATAACAAATCCTGCTGTCTGCATGAAATTTTCATATTAAACTCCTTTGCAACGGCGAAGCCGCTAAAATAATAATAATTTAAGTAATAGTAATAATAAGGGCTGTTTATTTGTTGAAAAGTCTGATAAAGCCCTTAAATTAATGACTTTGCTGCATGTCTTAAAATGTTTAAAAGCCAAAATAAATCCACATAATCAATTTGTTGAGGTTGATTAAATGTTTTGTTAAAAAAGATGAATAAATTTAATCCACAGGATTATATTGTGGAATCCACATTGAAGCTGTGGATAAGTATTAATCATCAGGATTTATTTTTTTTATTAAAACACTTATCGTATTGGCTAATTGAGGATTTTTATTTTTTTCATCTTCAATATTTCTACAGCCATGTATTACTGTCGAATGATCTCTGTTACCCATTGCAGCACCAATTTCTGAAAGAGACATTGATGTGAGCTGCTTACAAAGATACATTGCTATCTGTCTTGGATAGGCAATATTCTTACTCTTGTTTTTAGATATAATCATTGCAGGTGTTATATCATAATGTTCTGCAACAACATCTATAACTAACTCAGCCGTAATGGATTTTTTTTCATCCGGTGAAATTATAAGAGCAAGAACCTCTTTTGCAAGATTCATATCAATAGGCGTTCTTTTAAGTCTGCTCATTGTTACAATTCTACTGAGAGCACTTTCAAGAATTCGTATATTTGATTTAATATTGGTTGCAATATATTTTAAAATTTCAGTGTCTATATTGAGATTTTCTTCCTGCTGCTTTTTAAGAAGAATTGCAAGTCTTGTTTCATATGCCGGAGGCTGAATATCTGCAGTAAAACCCCATTCAAATCGTGACTTCATTCGCTCATCAAGGATTGTCATATCTCTTGGAAGCTTATCTGACGAAATAATTATCTGTCGGTTTGCATCACGCATTTCATTGAAGGTATGGAAAAATTCTTCCTGGGTTCTTTCTTTTCCTATTATAAATTGAATATCATCAATAAGTAAAACATCATTGTCGCGATACTTGTGTCGACATTCTTCAGGAGCTGAAAGACCTTTTCTAAGAGCTTCTACTATGTCATTTGTAAATTGTTCACTTGTAACATAAAGAACTTTTTTATCAGGCTCATGCTCAATAATATAATTTGCAATTGCATACATGAGGTGAGTTTTACCAAGCCCCGGACCACCATAAATATAAAGTGGATTAAAGGCTTTGCCGGGAGCCTCGGCTACGGCAAGTGCTGCAGCTCTGGCTGTACAGTTATTGTCACCTTCAACGAAATTTTCAAATGTGTATTTTGGATAGATATTTCTTTTGGCAGTTGGCTGATTATAACTATTATCTTCTTTTTTCTGAGCTCTTTGCTTTTCTTCAAGCTCATCAATATAGGATTGAAGAACAAATCTTATTTCAAATTCTTCGTTTGTTATTTCAGCAATTGCAGTTTTTAGAAAAATGCCATATTTGTTACGAATAAAGTCGAGGGCATTGTCTCCTAACATGCTATTTTCAATAATTACTATAACTATATTTTCATCTATATCGTAAAACTTTAAATTTTTAAGCCAGGTTTTATAAGAGACATCAGTTATATTATACTCTGTCTTCATATAAATGAGAATTTCTTCCCATTTTTCTTTTAAAACCTCTTTAATGTTATTTTCCATAAATTAATTATAACCACCTATTCAAAGTATTATTGTGTACAAAAACATAATCTTATCTTTGATATTAGTATCAAAATCTAAATTCGAAACTACATACCTATTATACATTAAATTAAGAATAAAAACAATGATTTTAAAAGTTTTATTTTAAAAATATAAAAAATGACTCTAAATTATAAAAAGCTTAAAAATGGGCATATGAAAGCTTAATAACATAATGTACACTTTGATTATAGTCTTAATGAAAGTTGGTTACTTTAAACAGGAGTATGTTAATTAAAAATTTTTATAAGATTAAGTTATCCACATTATCCACAGATAGTGGTTGATAAATTAATATTTAATATTGACTATTATAATAAGGAAGAAACTAATATGTTTTTTACTAAAATTCGATTTTTTTTAGTGTAAAATAATGTGGATAAGTGGTTATTTAAAAAAAATATTTAAATAGTGTATTTTTTTAGCTTGACTTATGTAAAAATGCTTATTATAATAACAAATGCTATTCAATGGAAAATGTGCCTATTATATAAGGAGGTGTATAGATTATGAAGATGACATTTCAGCCAAAGAAGAAGAGCCATGCCAGAGTTCATGGATTCAGAAGAAGAATGTTAACTGCTAATGGAAGAAAAGTTCTTTCTGCCAGAAGAGCAAAGGGAAGACATAAAATTTCTGCTTAGGTCGCATTTTATGTGACCTTTTTTCTTTTTTTATGGATAATTTTTCATAAATTAAGTTAAAAGATATTAAAGAGGTATTCCTTTCTCTTAAAATTTTAATTTGTAAATGAACTTTTTATATTATATAGATTTTCTAATTTAAGGAGAGGAATATGGTTTCACTTAAAAATAATGAATTTAAAGTTGTATATGAAAATGGCAAATCATATGGCAACAAATTATTGGTCATGTATGTGAATAGCAATGATAAAGATTACAACAGAATAGGAATAAGTGTAAGCAAAAAGGTTGGTAATAGTGTTGTAAGACACAGAATTAAAAGATTAATTAAAGAGAGCTTACGCTTAAATGACGGCTTGTTTAACATTGGGTTAGATATTGTCGTAATTGCTAGGGTTAGTGCTGTAGGACGTGGATATGCTGAAATTAATAGTGCATGTCTTCATTTAGCAGGTCTTCATAGATGTCTGAAAAATGGATGATATAAAATAATATGAAAAAAATATTGATTTTTATGATTAAAATTTATCGTCGTTATCTGTCTCCTTTAAAGAGACCATGTTGTATTTATATTCCTACATGTTCCCAGTATGCAATTGAAAGTTTGGAAAAATATGGCGCTATAAAGGGATCTTATCTTGCAATTAGAAGAATTTTAAGATGTCATCCCTTTCATAAGGGTGGATATGATCCTGTACCTTAGACCATGTTTAATTAAGGAGGAATTTAGTGGATTTATTTTTAACTGTATCTTTTCTTAGTATATTAGATCCTTTTGTTAAATTAATGGGTTTTATCATTAATTACATCTATAAATTTCTTTTGTTGTTTGGAATAACTAAGGTTGCAGTTTGTATTATAGTATTTACAATAGTAATTAAACTGATAACACTTCCTCTTACCTATAAGCAGCAAAAGTTTTCAAAGGTTTCTGCAAAGATGAATCCTGAAATTCAGGCTATTTCTGAAAAATATAAGGGTAAAAAAGATCAGGAATCTATGACTAAGATGCAGATGGAGCAGCAGGAGGTCTATAAGAAATATGGAGCTTCACCAATGAGTGGATGTCTTCCAATGATAGTTCTTATGGTTATTTTATTTGCTCTTTATCCTGTAATTTATTCGATACCAACTTATGTTGATGAGGTTCAGACCTATTATAGTGATATTGTTACAGTTCTTATGACTGATGATAGTATTCCTGAAAAAATAGTAGTTGATTCTGAGGGCACTGTTGTTGCAACAGCGGCGGTTGCTTCATCGGAGGATGGAACAACTACCTACAATTTTGCCGATGCAATTTATAGCTTTTATAAAATTAATAATGTTTATGTAAGAAAGGCTCCTGATTATGATGGAACTAATACTACTACATTTAGTAAAGCTAATTTAATTGCAATCATGGCTGATTTTTCCGGTAATGATTGGGATGAATTTTTTAATGCCGCTGAGCTTACAAGTTCAAAGTATGATGCTGTAGCTTGGAATGTTTATGCTCCATATATTAGTGAGGCTCTTTCTAAAACTACTGTTAATAGTGATGGTGAAACAGTTTATCCTTCTGAAATTAAGGAAGAAATTGTAAACCTCAATACCTTTATAGGTCTTAATATTTTTGATAAGCCATCTGATATGATGTCATCATCAAGTCAGGTAACCGATAGTAAAGCTTTAAATTATATTATTGCTTTATCAATTCCTGTTCTTGCAGCACTTTTACAGTTCTTACAGACAAGAATTTCTATGGCTTTAAATAAAACTGATGACAAGAAGAAAAAGAAAAAGTCTACTGAGCCTGATCCTATGGATTCTATGAAGACTATGAATGTCATAATGCCTATCTTTTCCGGTATTATTTGTTTTAGCCTTCCAATAGGTGTTGGTATATATTGGATTACATCAGCTTTGATATCAATTATTTTACAGCTTATTATTAATGCTAAGCTTAAAAATATTGATATTCAGGTTTTTGTTGACGAGTCTGAGGTAAGAAATAAGAAAAATCTCGAAAAACAGGGTGTTCATACCGATAATGATGGCTCAATGGCATCAGTCGCTAAAACTTCAACAAGGGGAATTTCTTCTAAGGCTTCTTATAATAATAGTGGAGATTTAAAGAAGAATAATAATACAAAGAAGGATTATGTTATTCCTGAAGAAAAGCGCCACCTAAAGGCATCAAGCATTTCTCAGATTGCCAATATTTATAATGAAAATTATGATACTAAAACAAATAGTGATGATGTTCAGAATGAAGATTCTGATAAGGAGGAAAAATAATTATGCAGAAGGAATATAGTGCTAAGTCAGTTGAAGAGGCTCTTGAAATTGCTGCCTCTGAATTAGGGGTTGCTGCGGAAGCATTAAATTATCAAAAAATAAGTGAAAATGGATTTTTAGGATTCAAAAAGGTTAAGATTCTTGTTACAGTACCGGAAAATGAGCCTGCAGTTGAACCTGAGATTGAAAATGTAGAGGTTGAAACTGAAACTATTGATAAGTCTGAAGATAAGGTTGATATTGTAGATGAAATTGTTGATGCTATTAATAAAGAAGCAAAGCCTGCTGTAAGTAGTGAATATGCTGATAGAGTTGCAGGAGATTTTGTTGATCAGGTACTTAGAAAGATGGGTATTGAAGCTAATGTTTCAGTTGAACTTGATAGTGCAGATGAAACTATTTATGTTAATCTAGAAGGTCCGGATATGGGACTTTTGATTGGAAAGAGAGGACAGACACTTGATTCATTACAGTATCTTACCAGTCTTGTAGTTAACAGAACCTGTCCTGATACCTATTTTAAAGTAAAGCTTGATACTGAAAATTATAGAGCAAGACGTAAAGATACTCTTGAAAACCTTGCAAAGAATATTTCAAGTAAGGTTAGAAGAACCAGAAGATCTGTTATGCTTGAGCCTATGAACCCTTATGAAAGAAGAATTATTCATTCTGTTCTTCAGAATGACAGATATGTTGAAACTCATAGTGAGGGTGAAGAACCTTATCGTAGAGTTGTTGTAACTCTTAAAAAGGATGCTCCTAGAGATAACAGAAGATATAATGGAAGAAATGGCAGCAATAGCAGATATGGTAATAGAAATAGTGGTTACAAGAAGAATAACTACTATGGAAATAACAGAAAGAAAACATATCCTAAATATAATGATAATAGTGATGATTATAGTAAGGATTATAAGGCTGATTATGCAGCTTATCTTGAATCAAAGGCTGCTGCTAAGGCTGCTGCAGAAAGTGATAAATAAAATTATCGGCAGGAGTCAATTAACCTGCTATAGAAAAATCTGTTTTTATTACTAACCGGTTTTTCTGGAAATTTATAAGTAAAGCGGGGTACAGAAATGTATCCCGTTTTTTTGAAAGGCAGAATAATAATATGTATTCAGAGACTATTGCGGCAATTGCAACCGGATTAACAAATGCCGGTATATCAATTATAAGAATCAGTGGACCCGAGAGCTTTAGTATAATTGAAAAAGTTTTTAAACTAGGAAAGGGTGGCTGTAAGGGTTATATTAATGTTAGTAACGTTAGCAGTCATACTGTGTCTTATGGCTGCATAGTTGAAAATGATAAGGTGATTGATGAAGTTATGGTTTTAATTTTTAAAAAGCCTGCTTCATATACCAGAGAAGATGTAGTAGAAATTGATTGTCATGGTGGCATTATGGTCACTAAAAAGGTGCTTCAGACCGTTTTAAATGCAGGAGCTAAGATTGCAGAGCCGGGAGAGTTTACCAAGAGAGCATTTTTAAATGGTAGAATTGATTTAAGTCAGGCTGAAGCAGTTATTAATGTTATTAATGCAAAAAATAAGATGGCACTCAGCAATTCAATGAAGCAGCTTGGTGGCATTGAATATAAAAAATTGGTTGAAGTAAGAGAGAGTATTTTACATGATACTGCTTTTATAGAGGCTGCCCTTGATGATCCGGAGCATATTAGCATTGATGGATTTAAGGATGAACTTTTAAAAAATACATATGACAATATAAGTAAAGTTGAAAAACTAATCAAATCCTCTGATAATGGAAGAATTATGAGTGAGGGAATTAATACCTGTATTGTTGGGAAACCAAATGCCGGAAAATCAACATTACTTAATGCTATTCTCGGTATTGATAGAGCAATTGTAACTGATATTGAAGGAACTACCAGAGATACACTTGAAGAAACAGCTTCAATGGATGGTATTACTTTAAATATCATAGATACGGCAGGAATTAGAAATACCGATAATATTATAGAAAAAATAGGTGTTGAGAGGTCATTAAAGGCAGTTGAAGAGGCTGACTTAATTTTATATGTGGTAGATTCTTCAAAAAAACTGGATGAAAATGACAGAGCCATTATAGATATTATTAAGGAAAAAAATGTCATTATTATTTTTAATAAAAATGACCTTGAAAATGAAATAGATGAAGGTGATTTCAAAAATTTGAAATTTCCGGCAGTAAGTATGTCCGCAAAAAATGGAGAGGGTATAGAAGTCTTATCAGAAACTATTAAAAATATGTTCTTTGGAGAAAATATTATTCCTAATGATGAAGTTTGTATTACTTCCTTAAGACATAAAGAAAATTTAATAGAAGCTGATAAAGCTCTCAAAGCAGTAATTGAATCAATTAATAATGATCTTCCAGAGGACTTCTTCACTATTGATTTAATGAATGCTTATACTAATATTGGATATATTATTGGTGAAGAAACTGATGAAGACCTTATAAATAAAATATTTAAGGAATTTTGTATGGGTAAATAGCTTGCATATGTTGTGCTTTAGTTGTAATATAACGTGTGTGCTACCTTATTATATCTTTTAAGAAAAATTTTTATTTATTAAGTAGTGATGAAATGTTTTTAATAAATCAAAGTGGATATTGAAATCTATTTTGCTGCTTGCTCATAACATTTATTCTACTTTAAGATAAGGTTAAATTTAATAAGGTTAATGGATGATTTTTTAGAGGTGAAATGATGGACGTCGTACCAAAATTTGAAGCTGGAATTTATGATGCAGTTGTAATAGGCGCAGGACATGCAGGCTGTGAAGCTGCACTCGCACTTGCAAGACTAGGTTGTAATACTATTTGTTTTATGGTTAGTACTGATACAATTGCTATGATGCCATGTAATCCTAATATAGGAGGAACCAGCAAGGGCCATCTTGTTAAAGAACTTGATGCACTTGGTGGAGAGATGGGAAAGAATATTGATAAAACATATATTCAATCAAAAATGCTTAATACTTCAAAAGGTCCGGCTGTTCATAGTCTCAGGGCTCAAGCGGATAAGCAAAAATATAGCAATTCAATGCGTAGAGTTATGGAAAATACTGATAATTTAACTCTTAAACAGGCAGAGATATCTGAAATTTTGTGGTCTGATACTGAAAATGGAAGAATTGTTACAGGCGTACAAACAACCTCAGGTGCAATATATCATGCTCGTGCGGTTGTAATGTGTACGGGTGTTTATTTAAATTCAAGATGTATATGTGGTGAGGTTAGTCAATATACAGGTCCTAATGGATTACCTAGAGCAACCCATCTTACGGATTCTCTTATTAATATGGGACTTGAAATTTACAGATTTAAGACTGGAACTCCTGCAAGAATTGATAGAAGAAGTATCGACTTTTCTAAATTTGAACCACAGTATGGCGATGAGACTATTACTCCTTTTTCATTTACTAATAGTGAAGAAAAAATCAGACGTGAACAGTGTTTATGTTATCTTGGATATACTAATGAAAAAACGCATGATATAATACGCCAAAATATTGACAGAAGCCCATTATTTAGTGGTAATATACAGGGTACAGGCCCAAGATATTGTCCATCTATCGAAGATAAGGTTGTTAAATTTGC